>JALWEK010000020.1 GCA_027014185.1 Aquificaceae bacterium | reverse complement strand
TCCTGATAGTGAACCTTCTTTATGTAAAGCCCTACACTAGGGTAATAGAGGAGAGGGAAGCCCTCGTCAAAGAGAACCTCGATAAGGCGAACAGATACAGGGAGGAGGCGAGCGAGCTTATCGAAGAGGCCAGGGAAATTTTAGAGAAAGCACGCTCTGAAGCTAACGCTATACTCGAGGAGGCCAAGAAAGAGGCGGGCAAGATACGTGCGGAGATAATAGAGAAGGCTGAGAAGGAAGCTCAGGAGGAGATTGAGCAGAAGGTTAAGGAGATAAAGGCCTCCCTTGAGGAGGAGAAGAAGAAACTCGAGGCGGCTGTGAAGGATCTTGCCGAGAGCATAGTCAAGAAGATACTGGGAGAGGCGGCATGAAAAGTATCCTGTTTACATCCCTCTTTCTTTTCACCTTGGCCTTTGCGGCCGAGGAGGGTGGGCATCACAGTCCCTTAGAGCTCATTTGGAAAGGCTTCAATATCCTACTCTTCCTCGGCATAGTTTACTGGTTCGGAAGGGGACCTATAGGTGAGGCCTTCAACAACTTCTGGAAGTCTCTCACCCAGAGCGTGGACGAGTCCGAAAAGGAGCTTCAGAGGGCGAAAGAGGAGCTTCAGAAGGCTAGGGAGGAGCTGGAGAAGGCCAAGGTCAGAGCTGATGAGTCTATAGCCCTCGCGAAGGAGTCGGCCCAGGCTGAGATAGAGGAGGCAAGAAGGCACGCTCAAGAGGTGGCAGAGAGGGTCAAGGAGAAGGCCCGCGAGACTGTGGAGGTGGAGCTCAAGAAGGCTAAAGAGGAGCTCGCCCTTTACGGAATGCAGAAGGCGGAAGAAATAGCTGTCAGCATGCTCGAGGACGCTTTCAAGAATCCTGATGTGCAAAGGAAATACATAGAAAAACAGCTCAAAGTCCTTCAGGAGAAGGGAAATGCTTAAGAGGAAGGAGATAGCACGTAAAGCTGTAAGGCTGCTGGTAAGAAAGCTCCCTAAGGATAGGGAAGCTCTTATATCTACAGGGGAGTTCGTAGGCTTCTTGGCAAACCTCTACAGGAAGAGCAGGGACGCGAGGAACTACTTTGTCAGCCCCTTCGTTCCACGGGAGAGTAAGATCGAATTCCTAAAGGGTCTGATGGAGAGGTTCGGAGTTCCCCAGGAAGCGTTAGAGATCTTCGAATACATAATCGACATAAACGCATTCTCTCTGCTCCCCGAAATGAAGAGACTGTACGACCACGAAGTCGAGAAGCTTATGAAGATGTCCAAGGGCTTCCTCTACCTTGCCAGAGAGGTGGACAAGGATGAGGTAGAAAGGATAGTGAACACAGTCCAAAAGGCCCTCGGTAGGGAGCTCGAAGTAGAGGTGGGGTACGACGAGAGGCTTATAGGAGGCTTTGTCTTCAAGACGTCCGGTTTCGTGATAGACACCTCTGTTAAAAGGCAGCTCGAAAAACTCCTGGTCCACGGAGGTTGATCCCTATGGAGAGAACCCTGATAATCATCAAGCCCGATGCTGTCCAGAAGAGGGCGGTCGGGAAGATACTTGACAGGTTTTTAGAAGAGGGTTTTGAGGTAAAGGCCCTCAAGATGTTCAGATTTACCGAAGATCAGGCTAAGCAGTTTTATATCGTTCACAAGGAGAGACCTTTCTATGGCGAGCTCGTCGAGTTCATGACCTCCGGTCCAGTTGTGGCGGTGGTCCTCGAGGGGGAGAACGCTATCCAGAGGGTTAGG
>JALWEK010000019.1:11841-16864 GCA_027014185.1 Aquificaceae bacterium | reverse complement strand
CCCCTCCCCTCCCCCTCCCTCCTTTTAACTTGTTCAAGTCCAACTATGACAGGAGTGTTATCTTAAATAGCGTCAGAGATTAAATTGAAAAACAGGAAAGGGGGTGTGTCATGGACAGAAGGGACTTTTTTAAGATGGGATCTCTTACCCTATCCATGCCCTTCCTGATCAGGGGAGCCTTTGCCCAGGAGAAGAAGGAACAGCTACCGAGGCTGAACTTGGAGGATCTGCCTCAGAAGGAGACCGAAGACGCCGTGGTTTACCACTGTGATTTCCCGCAGGAAAGCAGATTTCACGCCATGCTGACCAACATGAGGAACCATCTTTCGGCTTACGACTTCGATCCCTTCAGGATCAAGCTCATCCTTGTGGCGAACGGCGCCGGGGTAAAGTTTTTCATGAGGACGCACAAAGGTACCAGGTGGGAAAAGGAGAAAATAGACCTCAAGCGTGCCGAGGAGCGGCTCTCTTACCTGTCCCAGTTCGAGGTTGAGTTCTACATCTGCGATATAACGATAAGGAGTCTGAAGCTCAAATACGAGAACTTCTTTGACTTCGTTAAGATCGTTCCCTCTGGGGTTGGAAGCGTGGGAAGATTACAGACCAACGGCTTTGGATACATAAAGGTCCTCTGATGGACGCCCACGCTTTTTACGAGTACTTGCTCACGAAAGGGTACGAGAGGAGGAGGTCCCAGGAGGAGTTCATAGGGATAGTACAGGATCTTATAGAGAGAGGAGGGGTGAAGCTCGTAGAGGCCCCTACGGGAACAGGGAAGACCTTCGCCTACCTGATACCTCTGATAACATCCGGACAGAGGGCGATAATCTCTACGGGAACCAAAATACTCCAGGATCAGCTGAGGAGAGATATAGAGTTCCTCACAGGCCACTACAGGCTACTGACCGGGGAAGAGGTCAGCTACGCCGTGCTCAAGGGGAAGGGGAACTACCTCTGCCTCGACAGATACCACAAGGAAAAGCTCTCCCCTGAAGAGCTCGGCGACATACCAGAGCTTATGGAAACTCAGTGGGAGGGAGATCTGACCCTGAGCTCCTGCTCCACCGAGGCTGTGCCCAAGCTGAACGTGGACGATGACTACTGCACAGCTCACTACAGGAACGTCTGTCCTTACAGAGGGGAGTGTTACTACTGGGAGAAGGTCAAGTCGAGGGAGCGGAGAGCCCAGATACTGGTGATAAACCATGCCCTCCTGGCCCTCAGGGACTTTGAGAGCACAGAAGACAGGGTTCTCGTGATAGACGAGGCCCACGAGCTCGACAGGTACCTCACCCTAGCGAGCACATCCTCCCTATCCCTTTACTGGTTCAGGGAGCTCATAGGGAGCCTGGAGAAGCTCTTGGAGAAGGAGATCAAGCTCAGCCCCGAGGACTTCTTCAGGGAAAACTTCGAAGGGCTATTCAGAGAGGATACCAGCGAGGTCTCACTGGAGAGCCTGTCCGGTTATGTGCCTTGGCTCCGAAAGGAGCTCGCAGATCCCATAAGGAGACTGGTCCAGGAATTCAAAGAGAAGCTGCTTTCTGAGGTTGAGGAATTCTTGGAAAGCAGGTTGATGATCAGCTTTAGACTTAAGAGCTTCCTGGAAGGAACGATGCTCTTCCCTCCAGAGTTCCTCGAGCGTTTCAAGGCCGGTTACGAGGAAGTTGATGAGAACGAACAGAAGCTGATAGACAGGGTCAAGAAGCTGGATTACCTCGAGAAGAAGATCCACAAGCTCTCACAGTTCTTAAGGCTGTGTGAAGAGGACAGGGAGGAGTTCGGTTACAAGGTTTCGAGGAACTGGAGCAGGAAGCTCCAAACATACAACTACAGGCTGGAGATATTTCCGGTATTTCCCAGGGGGGTTGTTGAGCCGGAACTGTACGGGGGTGTGCTCCTCACCTCCGCCACGGTAGATCCTGAGGATATAAGATTTACCACGGGGATAGAGGGTGACTTTTACAGGCTCGGACACAACTTCGATTACTCGAGGGTTACCTTCATAATAACCGACGCGAACCCGAAGAGAGAGGGCTGGGAGGAGAAGCTCAAGGAGTCCTACGAGGATATAAGGAGCGTCCACGACAGAGTCCTCGTTCTCCTGACGAATAGGAAGCACCTGAAGCTCTTTGAAAACAACAGGGAGGTGGCTAAGCAGGGGGACGGTAGCCTCAGCACTCTAATAGAGAAGCTGAGAGAGGGAAAGATAAAGGTCCTCATAGGTCTCGACAGCCTATGGACGGGCGTGGATGTGAGGGGTGAGAAGGGGATACTGATGTCCAAACTGCCCTTTGAGAGCCCGGAAGACCCGGTAACGTACCACAGGATAAGGTATTTAAAGAGTGTGGGGGAAGACCCCTTTGAGTATCAACGCAGAAAGGCCTTCATAAAGTTCAGGCAGGGCGTGGGGAGGCTGATGCGTCAGAAGACGGACTCTGGCACCATAATACTCTGCGACAACAGGGTATGGCGTTACAGGGAGTTTATAAGCTTCCTGCGGGAACTGGGCGTGAATATCCTTTACGAGAAGAACCTCACATCCCGAAGGACATCGGGACGTCCATATTCACGTCCTTGACTTCCTTTATCTCCGGGAACTTCTGCTTGAGAGCTCTCTCGATCCCGGCCTTCAGCGTCAGAACAGACATACCGCACCCGGAGCAGGCTCCTACCAATCTGACCAGAACGGTACCATCCTCCTGAACGTCCACGAGCTCAACGTCTCCTCCGTCGAACCTGAGAGCAGGCCTTATCTCGTCAAGGACCTTTTCAATCTCTTCCCTTGTGGGCATTCCCATTCGTCTTACCTCCTCTTTTGAATTTAGAGTTTATATCCTGCTCTGCAACGTGTGTATGTAGCTTATCATATTCCCATGAAGCTCCTCGTCCCGGCGACGACAACCAACTTCGGGGCAGGCTTTGATACCTTCGGCCTCGCCCTCAATCTATACAACATCTTTGAGTTCGAGGAGAGCGATGCCTTCGGCGTGGAGATAGAGGGGGAGGGAAAGGACCTTCCCAGGGACGAGAACAACCTGGTTATAAAGGTCTATAAGAGGGCCTGTGAGGTCTTTGGAGTCAGACCTAGACCTTTCAAGCTGAAACAGACCAACAGAGTACCCACCGCAAGGGGGCTCGGCTCTTCGGCAACCGCCATAGTGGGGGGGATAGAGGCGTGTGTTGGGCTCCACTCCCTCGAGGTCGGTCTGGAGGACAGGTTGAAGGTAGCCTTTGAGTTCGAACCTCATCCTGACAACCTGCTCCCGGCCTTCGTGGGAGGTTTTGTGATCTGCGCTCAAGATGGAAAACTTACCTTCAACAGGATGAGCTTTCCCGCTGAGCTCTCCCTAGTATTCGCCGTTCCGGACTTTGAACTATCTACCGAGGAGGCGAGAAGTGTGTTGAGGAGCGAGGTATCCCTTCGGGATGCTATCTTCAACGTCCAGAGGGCGAGCCTCTTCGTCTCCGCACTGCTAACGGGAAGGTACGAACTCCTGAAAGAGGCTGTGAGGGACAGGCTCCATCAACCTTACAGGTCGAAGCTCGTAAAAGGTTTCGACAGGGTCCTCGAGGCGGGCTACTCGGTGGGAGCGTACGCTGTATTCCTCAGCGGCGCAGGGCCCGCAGTATGTGCGATAACCTCGGACGAGACGAGCGGCAGCGTGGGAAGCGCTATGAGGGAGGCCTTTGAACTTGAGGGGGTCCCTGCAAGAACTCTCTATCTGAAGGCAGAGAGCAGAGGGGCCTTCTGGGAATGAAGCTCCTGACCTTGGATGTGGGTAACACAACGGTAGATGCATGCGTGTTTGAAGGGGAAAAGATAAAGCATCTGGGTAGATTTCCGCATACGGAGATCTCCAGGCTTGCCGGAGACTACGACCTCGTGGTCGTATCCTCTGTGAGGAGCTCCCTAAACGAGGAGCTGAGGGCTCTGTTCGGTGATAGGCTAAGGATCCTGAAGCTCGAGTATATTCCAATAGACATAGACTACAGAACTCCTGAGACGCTCGGAATAGATAGGGTGCTTCTCGCTTACGGGGTTAAGGAGCTCTACTCTCCCAGCGCGGTTCTCGTGAGTGCCGGAACGGCTCTGGTTGTTGATCTCTTGCTCGATGGTGTCTTCAGAGGAGGTTTCATAACTGCCGGGCTCGGACTGAAGCTCAGGGCTCTATCGGAAAGAGCGGAGGGGATCCCAAGCCTTGAGCCTTTGGGCTTGGAAACTCTGGTGGGAAAGAGCACGCGGGAGTGTCTCCTGGCAGGAACCTACCTGGAGAGCTTGAGCTTTATTACTGAAACGGTCAGAAGATGGAGGGAAGAGGTGGGTAGGGATCTACCGGTATTTATAACCGGTGGTGAGGGTAAGTTCTTCGAGGACCTGGGGGTTTATGATCCCCTCCTTCTCCACAATGCTATGCACAGAATTATAATTAACGAATGAGGTCTGCAATTAAGGACTACTACAAGATACTCGGTGTTGAGAAGAACGCTACCAAGGAGGAGATAAAGAAGGCTTACAGAAAGCTGGCCAGGCTCTACCACCCGGACAGAAACCCTGATCCCGAGGCCGAGGAGAAGTTCAAGGAGATAAACGAGGCCTACCACGTCCTTTCGGACGACGAGAAGAGGGAGGAGTACGACAGGATTCTCCGCAGCGGGGACGAGAACAAGTTCAGAGACTTTATGGAGTACATCCAGGAGTTCATAGAGAGCATAATAAAGGGCGAGAGGGAAAAAGCCAGGAGGCCGAGGAAGGGACAGGACATAAGATTGAAGCTCTACCTGAGCCTCGAGGAGGCGGCCTTCGGGGGCCAGAAGGAGGTTGAGTACGAGAGGTGGATAGACTGCCCAGACTGCGAAGGTAAAGGGGTTAAAGGGAAGGCGGAGACCGTAGTGTGCCACGCCTGTGAGGGGAAAGGTAGAAGGGTAAGCGGTATCTTCAGCTTCCCTAGGCCCTGCTCGGTTTGCAGGGGAAAGGGATTTATCGTTAAGAACCCCTGCCCTACCTGTTTTGGAGGAGGAAGGG
>JALWEK010000019.1:0-11831 GCA_027014185.1 Aquificaceae bacterium | reverse complement strand
GACGAAGGGGACGTCCTGAAGGTTCCTGAGAAAGGACACTTCGGCATGTACGGGGGAAAACCAGGAGACCTCTACCTGAGGGTGTTCCTCAAAGAGCATCCTGTGTTCAAAAAGGTAGGTAGCGACCTTTTTATGGAGAAGCTTATAAGCTATCCCCTCGCGGTTCTGGGAGGGGTTACAAGGGTTCCCACACTGGAGGGTGAGGAGCTCGAGATATTCGTCCAGCCCGGAACCGAGTGTGGCTCCACAAAGACAGTTCCTGAAAAGGGTTTCCCGTATCCGGACGGCAGGCGGGGGAACCTGATAATAACCTTCAGGATAGAGGTTCCCAAGAACGTGAGCGGAAAGCAGAGGAAGCTCATCGAGAAGCTGGCTAAAGAGATAGGAGAGGAGGGCATAGATAGGGATGAAGGCTTGGTGACGAAGGTAAAAGGGTGGCTCAGGACTTCCTGAATATCCTTACCTTCCTCTCCCTATCTCCTGCTATATCTATGTCCACGATGATATCGCATTCCTTACCTTCCTCTCTCCACTCCACTGCTACCACTCCCTCTCCTATGAACTCGGAAAAGTCGAAGTCCCTGACTCTGTACAGATCAACGTGTATCAGTCTCCCTTTGTCCGTCGGGTACTCGTTCACTATGGTGAAGGTAGGGCTCCTTACCTGGTAACCCTCCTTTATGCCCAGTCCCTTTGCGAGCCCCTTGACAAAGGTTGTTTTACCGGCCCCGAGCTCTCCTCTGAGACAGATTACCTCATTACCTCTTAACTTCTTTGCCAATGAAGCCCCGAGGGCTTCCATCTCCTCGGGGCTTTTAATCAGATACTCCTCCACGGGGTTATTTTACTGGTAGCTGTTGTCCTCCTTGTGAGGAACTATCCTCAGAATGGCCTCGTCTGGGTTCACCTGGTCTCCTACCTTTGCGAAGATCTGCTTGACTATCCCATCTATGGGAGCGTGGATCTCGTTCTCCATCTTCATCGCCTCAACTATCGCGACCGTCTGCCCCTGCTCGACTGGCTGGCCTTCCTCGACGAGTATCTTGGCTACCTTTCCGGGCATGGGCGGCGTGACGTCTCCAGGTTCTGTAGCTTTGGGTATTCCGCCCTCGGCAGCGGCTGTTGTGGTTGTAGCCGCTCCACCCTGGGCGGGTATGGCTTCCTTCTGGGGGAAGAGCTGTATCTCCTCAAGCCTTCCGTCCACCCTCACGTAGTACTTCCTTGGCTTTCCGGGCTGGTCCTCGAGGGAGACACCCTCCACCTTCACCTTGAACTTGTCCCCGTGGTAGATGATCTCGAACTCCACTGGAGCGGCACCGACGACCTTTCCGGCTTCGGTCTCCGCTATCTCTGGAAGCTCCTCCACAGGCTCGGGGTGAAGCTCTCCCTTCTCCCTGAGTGTCAGAAACTCCTTAGCCTGCATGGGGAAGAGGATGTAGAGGAGTATCTCCTCGTCGGTCGGTTCCCTTCCGAGAAGCTTCTCGAGCTCAGACTTGGCCTTCTCCCACTCCTGCTGGTCCGCAAGATCCCCGGGCCTGATCGAGAAATCCGGCTCCTTTCCAGGGCCGAGTATCTTCTCCACAAGCTCCTTCGAGAGAGGTCCCGGTGGCTTTCCGTACTTGCCCTCCACGTAGTCCCTGACTTCCTTGGTTATCGTCTTGTACCTCTCTCCCGTTATGACGTTGAGAACTGCCTGAACTCCAACTATCTGGGAGGAGGGTGTGAGAAGGGGAGGATATCCGAGATCCTTTTCTACGTTTGGAACCTCCGCGAGGGCCTCCTCCATCTTGTCGAGGGCGTTGGCCTCCATCAGCTGGGCGACCATATTCGAGATCATCCCGCCCGGTATCTTGTGGATGAGAACCTGAGCGTTCACACCGGCGTACTCGGTCTCGTACTTCCTGTACTTCTTCTTTATCTTCTTCGCCTCCTCGGCGGCCTCCGCTATCTTAGCAAGGTCGAGACCCGTGTCGAAGGGTGTATCCTGAAGGGCGGCAACTATAGTTTCGGTCGCGGGGTGCGAAGAGCCGAAGGCGAGGGGTGATAGAACCGTGTCGAGCATATCCACGCCCGCGAGGACCGCCATCATGTGGTTTATGGTAGCCATACCGCTCATGTCGTGGTTGTGCAGGAGAACGGGGATCTTTCCATCCGTAGCCTCTTTTATGCCCTTGATTATCTGATAGCACTCAAAGGGGGGCATTATCCCGGTAGCGTCCTTGAAGGAGATCCAGTCCGGTTCCATCTCGGCGAGCTCTCTCGCGTACTCCATCCACCTCTCGTAGGTGTGAACTGGGGATCTCGTGTAGCTTATCTCCGCATGGACCTCACCCCCGAACTCCTTTATCGCTTTGACCGCCACCTCTATGTTCCTGTTGTCGTTGAGAGAGTCAAAGACCCTGAAGACGGTTATACCGTTCTCTATCGCTTTTTCTACAAACTTCTTGACGGTCTTGTCAGAACGGGGTCTGTATCCTACTATGTTCTGGCCCCTGAAGAGCATCTGGAGCTTGGTGTTGGGCATGACCTCCTTGATGCGCCTGAGCCTCTCCCAGGGGTCTTCTTTCAGATACCTGAGGCACACATCGTATGTGGCTCCTCCCCAGACCTCGACCGCGTAGAAGCCGCACTTGTCCAGCTTCTCACATAGGGGCAGGAGGTCGTCGGTCCTAACACGGGTGGCGAGCTTACACTGCTGTCCGTCCCTGGGAGTGAGGTCGGATATATGTATCTTCTTTTTAACTCCCTTCTTCTCGAACTCCTTCATCTTCTCCCTGATCTCCTCGACAACCTCGATCATCTATATCACCTCCTAAAAAGTTTTACAGGCCATGGTAAGAGGCTATCACAGCGGAAAGGAAGGCTACAAAGTCCTCCTTATCCCTGTGTTCCTTGTAATCGAAGACCTGAGGATGCTCATCCAGGTACTTGGTGGTAAACTTGCCGGCCCTGAAGTCGGGCTCCTTCATGATCTCCACGAGGAGCGGTATCGTGGTCTTTACCCCCGTTATCTCGTAGGTCTCGAGGGCGGCCTTCATCCTGTCCACCGCTATCTCCCACTCGGGGGCCCAGACGATGAGCTTTGCTATCATAGAGTCGTAGTAAGGGGTAACCTCGAATCCCCTTGCAGCTGCGTGCTCCACCCTTATACCGAAACCTCCGGGAACATAGTAGCGCTCTATCATACCCACCGAAGGGGCGAAGTTGTTCTTTGGATCTTCCGCATTTATCCTGCACTCTATGGAATACCCTTTGAACTCTATGTCCTCTTGCTTGTATTTGAGTTTTTCTCCCGCGGCGATCCTTAGCTGCCACTTGACAATGTCTATCCCCGTCACCATCTCGGTTACAGGATGCTCCACCTGGATACGGGTGTTCATCTCTATGAAGTAGAGGTTCCCCTCTTCGTCCGCTATGAATTCCATCGTTCCCGCGTTGTAGTAGCCTATCTCCTTTGCAGCCTTTGCCACTATGTTTCCGTAGTATTCCCTCTTCTCAGGGGTTAGGAGGAGCGAGGGGGCTATCTCCACGAGCTTCTGGTTCCTCCTCTGTATCGAGCAGTCCCTCTCACCAAGGTGTATGACGTTTCCGTATTTGTCCCCGAGGACCTGGAACTCTATGTGCTTGGGATTTTCTATGAACTTCTCAAGCAGAAGATCTCCGCACCCGAAGGCCTTCTGAGCCTCGTTGTAGGCGCTCTCGTAGTTTTTAACCAGTTCCTCTTCGTTCCTACATATCCTAATCCCCCTACCACCGCCTCCGGCGGTCGCCTTCAGAAGGACGGGATATCCTATCTCCTTGGCTATCGCCTTGGCCTCCTCCACGTCCTTCAAAACCCCGTCCGAGCCGGGGACTACGGGCACTCCCGCCTTCTTCATGACCTCTTTCGAGCGGGCCTTGTCCCCCATAAGCTCTATAACCTGCCAGGAGGGACCCACGAAGGTTATCCCAGCCTCCTCGCACATCTTGGCGAACTCCGCGTTCTCCGCGAGGAAGCCGTATCCCGGATGTATCGCGTCCGCTCCTACCTCGAGGGCGAGGTCTATGATCCTCTGCTTGTTGAGGTAGGTATCGAGGGGATCGACCCCTATCATGTAAGCCTCGTCCGCCATCTTCACGTGACGGGCGGTTGACTCTATCTCGTTGTAGATGGCGACCGTCTGTATGCCCAGCTCCTTGGCGGCCCTGATTATCCTACAGGCTATCTCACCTCTGTTGGCAACAAGGAGTTTCTTGAACATCGCTCTCCTCCGTTAAACTATCTCCACCCTATACTCGATAGGCGCTACCTTGTTGATCATGTAAGCTATCGAGCAGGTCCCAGGATCGTAGATGGTCTTGTCGAGAGCTTTTTTAACATCCTCCTCGCTCACGTTTCCCTTTACCTTGACGTTCAGGTATATCTTGAGAAACACCTTGGGATATCCTTCCGTCTTTCTGTCCGCGTCCGTCTCTATCTCTATGTCCTCCACGTGCTTCCCCTCCTTGTGAAGGGCCTCGTAGAGGTGGATTCCAACGCACCCCGCTATCGAGTGGAAGAGGAGCTCAGGAGGTCTTATGCCTCTGCCCTTTCCACCCACATAGTCGGCCGCGTCTATAGGCACCTCCCTGCCCGCGGGGCCTATCCCTACGAAGTGAAAGTCTTCCTTCTGCTTGACCTTGACCTTCATTCGAGACCTCCTTTCAGGGTTTATGTTGCATTGGGTTACATCCTGTCCACTATCTCCTGGGCGTACTCCAGGGTGGAGACGGCCTTAGCATCTACGCCTATCCTCTGGAAGCCTGCGGCTACATCGGGCGTACCGACCCTGTCCTCGAAGGTTTTCTTGACCGCCGAGTATATCCTTTCCGCAGCCTCCTTCCAGCCCAGGTACTCGAGCATCATAGCCCCCGAGAGAGTTATGGAAAGCGGGTTAGCTATACCCTTTCCCGCTATGTCCCAGGCGGTCCCGTGGGTGCTTTCAAAGAGGGCGTACCCGTCCCCTATGTTCCCGCTCGGGACGAAGCCCGGGCCACCTATGAGGGCCGCCGCAAGGTCCGAGACATAATCCCCGTTCAGGTTCTGGGCTATTATCACGTCCCAGGCTTCAGGCCTTAAAACGAGTTGCATGAGCATCTGGTCTGTTATAACCTTCGAGAGCTTAACCTGCCCCTCACCGGGTTCCGCCTCCGGATCTGTCACGACTTTACCCGCAAACTCGGGCTCCTGGGCTACCTCGAAGGCCCAGTTTATAAAGGCTCCCTCCGTGGCCTTCATTATGTTTCCCTTACCTATAACGGCCACGTTCTTCCTTCCCGTCTCGAGAGCGTATCTGAGGGCCTTCCTCACATGCCTCTTGGTCTTGAACTCGCTCATGGGCTTTACGGTTATCCCAACGTCCTCGGGGAAGCCACTCTCCTTGGCTCCCATCTCTTTTATCAGGAAATCCCTCACCTTCTTTGCCTCATCCGTGCCTGAGAAGAACTCTACTCCGGCATAAACGTCGTCGGTATTTTCCCTGAAGACTACCACGTCCACTCTGTGAGGGTCGGGTATGGGTGTGGGCTGTCCCATCCAATAGACGGGACGAACCGCCGAGTAGAAGTCGAAGGCGCGTCTCAGTGCAGAGTTTATGGAGCGAACACCCTTCCCAACGGGGGTTCCCAGGGGACCTTTTATGCTAACTATGGCTTCTTTCAGGAAGTCAAGGGTTTCCTGAGGGAGCCTCTCTCCCGTCTTCTCCTCCGCCTTGTCACCGGCGAGGAGCTCCACCCAAACGATCTTCTTCGAAGTACCGTAAGCCTTATCAACGGCGGCGTTCACAACCCTTATCATCGCCGGCGTTATCTCCGGACCTATCCCGTCCCCCTCTATGAACGGGATTATGGGCTTGTCGGGGACGCTGATACTCTTGTCGGGGTTCAGTTTTATGAACTCACCTTCCGGAGGTTTCTGGACCCCCTTGTCCCATAGGTACACGTTGTCTTCTTTTAAAACCTGCATCTTTTCCTCCTAAGGAAAGGTGATAAAAATTTTATGTGGTCCTTAGGAGGGTGTCAAGCATTTTTAAAACATCGTTTGAACCTTGTTAGAGTGTTAAAATAGAGTGCCGATGAAGGCTCTGGAGAAGACCCTCGACGTCCTAGATTATCTGATGGAGAAGGGGAGCGCGGGGGTTACCGAGATAAGCAACGAGCTTAACCTGAACAAGAACAACGTCTTCCGCATACTAGTCACCCTCGAAGAGCACAGGCTAGTTGAGAAGGAGGAGGAGACGGAGAAGTATAAGCTGTCCACGGGTTGCGTTGTCCTCGGATACGGATTTATACACAAGCATCCTTTAACGAAGCTATCGATCCCGGTTCTCAAGAGCCTGAGGTTCAGACTTGGGGAGAGTATAAACCTGGCCATGCTGGATGAGAAGCAGCAGTTCGTTATATACGTGGCCTCGGAGGAGACTATAAAGCCGGTCAAGGTAAAGACACGCCTGGGTAGAAGGTACAGCATAAACAGCTCCGTCTGTTCGGCAAAGGCCATAAAGAGGGCCCTCAAGGGAGAGACAGGTTTCGTATTCGATTACGAGCTCGGAGAAGGGTCGGGCATATCCGGCGGGGCGTGCGTCATAAGGGACTACAAGGGGAGACCCATAGGAGCGGTCGAGGTTATAGCTCCCCTCTACAGGATGCCTCTGAACAAGATAGAGGAGGAAGTAAAGCCTCTGCTCGAGGATGCCGCCCTCGATATATCGCTTAAGTTGGGCTACTGGGACTGAAGCCTCCCCAGTCTTTTGGAGAGCTCCTGGGCCGCCTCCACCGTTATATCTTTAAACTTGCCCACCAGCAGATCCTCGGGGACCCTGTAGGCCGGGGCGACAACGCTGACTGTGTAGCTCACCTTCCCCGCGTAATCGAAAACGGGGGCAGCTATGCTGACCACGTCCTCCTCGTACTCTCCCATATTGACCGAGTATCCTCTCTCCCTGATGAGGTCGAGTTCCCTCTTTATATCCTCCGGCTTCCTGGTCCTTTCGGTGAACTTTATCCACTTTACCTTCTTGAAGTAGTCCTCCACCTCCCTCTCGTCGAAGTAAGCAAGGTATATCTTTCCGGAGGCCGAGGCGTACATGGGCAGGACCCTGCCGAACCTCGAGAGTATCCCTACCTCCCTTTCCACCTCGTGCTTCTCTATGTAGAGAACCTCGTAAGCTATCCTCGTGGTGAGGTATGCGTTCTCTTTCGTTCTCTCCACCACCTCCTTCAGTATGGGTTTTGCAAGATCCCTCACGTCCAGATGCTGGAAGTAAGCCCTTCCGAGCTCGAAGCACTTCACCCCGAGCATGTACTTGCCAGACTCCTCATGGTAGCTGAGCCACTCCCTGTCCACGAACGTCTCGAGTATCCGTTCTATCCGCTCAGGTTTCAATCCGGTTTCCCTCTGGAGGTCATCCAAGCTCTTGGGTTCCTTCTCAACCAGGAACAGTATTCTGAGGGCGAAGTCAACGTTCTGGATTATGTAGAAGCTCTTATCTCTGTGCATCCTTACGCCTCATATTATACAATTAGAAGTTCGGAGTAAATTCCATGGACAGGAAACTCGTTGTACTGGGCGCCCAGTGGGGGGACGAAGGAAAGGGTAAGATAGTAGATCTCCTCTCGGAGGGCTACGACATAACCGTAAGGTACCAGGGGGGTAGCAACGCGGGTCACACCGTGATAGCTAACGGAGAGAAGTTCATACTCCATCTGCTTCCCACGGGAATACTCCACCCTCACGTGGTAGGGGTCATAGCCCAGGGGATGGTGGTCGATCTCGAGGTTCTGGACAGAGAGCTGATGGATCTGGAGAAGAAGGGTATAGACTACGAGGGGAGGCTTCTGATAAGCGATAGGGCGCACCTGGTGATGCCCTACCACAAGCTCCTAGATAGACTCTTAGAGAGGAAGGGCGGAATAGGTACAACCCTGAGAGGTATAGGCCCGGCCTACATGTTCAAGTTCGGAAGGAAAGGTATAAGGCTCTCGGACCTCGACGACGAGCACAGGTTCAGATCCCTCTTGGAGGAGAACGTGGCCTTCGTCAAGGACGTATGCGAGAAGGTCTTCTGTGAGAACCACGACCTCGATGTGGACGAGATATTCGAGAACACCCTGAGACTATACGGAAAGTATAAAGGACTCGTTGCGGACGTCTCCCAGTATCTTCTCAGAAGTTCTGGGAGTGTTCTCTTCGAGGGTGCTCAGGGTACCATGCTCGATGTAGATATGGGAACCTACCCTTACGTTACCTCTTCGAACTCCTCCGCCCTCGGGCTTTCGAACGGAACCGGTCTCTCACCCAAGTTCTTCTCGGACGCATACCTGCTGGGTGTGGCCAAGGCTTACACGACTAGGGTGGGAGGAGGGCCCTTTCCGACGGAGCTTAAGGGAGAGGAGGGTGAGAGACTCAGAGACTTAGGGGGGGAGTACGGATCTACAACGGGGAGGCCAAGGAGGTGCGGCTGGCTGGATCTGGTGGCCCTCAAGTACGCTGTAGAGATAAACGGCTTCGATGGACTGATAATAACTAAGCTAGATGTCCTCGATGCCTTCGAGGAGATCAAGGTGTGCGTGGCCTACGAGTACATGGGGGAGAAGATAGAGCACTTCCCGGCCTCACTCAAGGTTCTCCAGGAGGCCAAGCCCCTGTATAAGTCACTCAAGGGATGGCTCAGAAGTACTAAGGGTATAAAGGAGGTCAAGGACCTTCCGCCCGAGGCAAGGGACTACATAAGCTTTATAGAGGAGTTCGTGGGGGTTCCCGTCGTGATGCTCTCTACGGGACCGAGAAGGGAAGAGTTTGTATGGCTCAGGGATCGGATAAGAGTGAGCTCTTTATAAAGAGGGCTAAGCAGTTCAACCTCGCCTTCATAGTGTCTATCACGGTCCTATTTCTCGTGGATCTTGGACTGTACAGCTTCTTCTCCATGCCTGTATCCTCTAAGCTCCTTCTGTACGTTTACTCTGCCGAGATTATCTCTGCCGCCGTAGCCTATTCGGTAGCTTTCCTCGTCAGAAAGAAGATGTTCCCTGTGAAAACCTCGGAGGTTTACTGGAGCTATACCGCCGTTAGGCGGTACTTCTGGAGTTACGTTCTCATCTGTCTCCCTTTCGGGATAGCCTTTCTCTTTTACCTCTTTGCGGGGAACCTCTCGAGCCTCCTGCTGGGATACCTCCTCTCCTTGTGTGGTTTAATAATCTTCAGGCCCAGAAAGGGGGACGTGGTATGACTAGAGAGGAAGCTATAAAGAAGCTGTACGAGGAGGATCCAAAGTTCAGAGAGTGGAAGGATAGACACGATGAGCTCGACAAGGACATAGCGAAGCTCGAGAGACACCACCCAATGACACACGATCTCGAGCTTGAGATAGAGAAGCTAAAAAAGGAGAAGCTCTACTACAAGGACCTCATGGAGCAGAGGATCCAGGAGTTCATGAAAGGTAGTAAGTAGGGTCGGGAACGCCCGCTCTTGAGAACCCTTCCCGTCTCTCCCTGCACTTGGCACATCTACCGCAGTGATACCTGCCCACGGGTGAGGCGCACGAGAAGGTGAGCCTGTAGGGTACCCTTCCGTAAAACTCCTTTACCACCTCCCACTTCTCCATGCCCATAAAGGGAGTCTCTATCCTTATTTCTCTCTGGAGGCCCTCCGATAAGAGCTCCTCAACCCTGCCCAGGTAGTCCCTGCTGTTGTCGGGGAATGGGTATATACCGAGGCTTCCGATGGCTATTGTGCTTACACCCTTCCTGTGGGTCAGCAGGGCGGAAGCAACCGAGAGGGTGAGATTTCTGAGAGGTATCTCGAGGCCTTCCTCGTTCGACGTGTCTGAAGGTCCAGGCCCGCCCCTGAAAGGAACTACTCTGACAGGGAGGATCCTTCTAAAAGCCTTCCTGTAAAAGGACCACAGCCTTCCAAGCCACCACAGCTCGACCTCTTCCCAAACCATACCTGAACGAACGTAAAGGGGATATACGAGGTAGTTCTTCGATATGTAATGGTAAAGCAGAGAGGCGCTCTCCACCCCCGAGCTCGTGAGCACGGCTACCTTTCTCATCCTATGGAGGAAGTGCCCGATCCTGCTATGTGGCGTCCGCTGTCGAGGTTTACTATCTCTCCCGTCAGGCTCTCGGCCTCCAGAAGGAATACGGCCAAATTTACCACGTCCGAGAGGGATACCTCCCTCTTCAAGGGGGTGTTCCTCAGTATCCTCTCCCATTCCTCATCGCTCAGTTCTTCCGCCTTCAGCGTTGGTCCGAGAGCTATGCAGTTTACAAGGACGTGGGGGGCGAACTCCTTGGCCAGCACCTTCACGGCCGTGTGGAGGGCTCCCTTCGCCACGAAGTAAGCCGCGTAGTTCCTGTAAGGGGTGCATTCCACGGCCCAGTCTCCGAAGGCAACTATATGTCCCTTTACCCTCCCTTCGTTGGGGATCATCCTACTGTAGGCTTCCTTCGAGAGCAGAACGAAGGCCTGAGCTATGGGTTTGAAGTGCTCCTGGATGCTTTCCTCCGAAAGGGTTTCTATGGGAGTTCTGAAGTAAGGGGACGCAAGATGAAGAAGGGCGTCTATCCTGCCCATATCCTGGAAGGTTCTCTCGACCGCTTCACCGCAGAACTCCTCGTCCGATAGATCTCCGTTTAGCAGGAGGACTTTTCTGCCGAGTTCCCTACCCACCTCATCTATCTTCAGCGCCTCTTTCTCCGAACTCCTGTAGATAACGGACAGGTTGTATCCTCTCTCAAGTAGAGCCCTCGCTATCTCCAGGCCCACCCTCTTTATTCCTGTTATCAGAGCTACCTTTTCGCACCTCGAACTTGAAGGCAACCTCTTCCCTCCGCCCACCTATTCTATAACCTACCCGGAGGGTTATTCTGCGAACTTCGTCAGGTATCTTCTGGAAGTAAACGAACCCTCTGAGGGTGGCCCCGGGGCTTATCCTCCCTGGAATGGAGGCTCTGTTTATTATATCCTCGGTGTCCTCGTAGTAAGAGGGTCCACCGGCGAGCCAGCCTAGTCCCCATGTAGGCGCTCCGTAAGCGAAGCCGATCGAGACCCCAACACCAGAACCTCCCCTAACCGCCTCGGCAACATCCTTAGGCTCGAGGGCGTTGTACTGATTTCCCTTCTCATCGAGTATAACGAGATCCCTCAGATCTATCTCCAGGACCTCCGAGCTCCTGTTCTGGACTTCCAGATAGAGCGGTAGTACGTAATCGGACAGATCGGAAGGGTAACCCTCCCAGGCGTTCGCCCTGACGACTATCTTCACATGTTCGTTCTCGTAGGCGGATGTGTAAGTCTTGGAGTCCACGTAAACCCCGTTTCCAACGGGCACGAGCTTCTTCTGGGCACACGAAAATACGGTGAGAATTACGGCCAGCAGTGCAAGGTACCTCATGGGTTTTATTAGTATAAAGAACCTCCCCTCGCGGGGAGGTAATTTTACCATCAGAAGAGGTAGCTAACGTTCAGGTAAAAGCTCCTCCCCGGCTCAGGAACCCTGACCCCGCTCGAGAAGGGGTCTCTCAGATAGGACAGGTGCTCGTAGTAGAACTTATCGAAGAGGTTGTCCACACCGCCCACAACTCTGAAGTTCTTGTACTCTCCGCCTGCCTTTATGTTCACTACGCCCCATCCAGAGGTCTTCTGCTCCTGAAGGTCCGAATCAACCCTATCCTGTGTGGCCTGGAAGATACCCTCCGCCTGCGCAAAGTAGATCCCCGTGTCGTACCTGAGGGCCAGCCTGCCCTTCAGGGGAGGGATCTCCGCTATATCCTTATCGTTTATGTTCTTAGATAGATCCGTGTCCTTCTTC
>JALWEK010000018.1 GCA_027014185.1 Aquificaceae bacterium | reverse complement strand
CCATATTCGGTCCTGCAGACCTGGTGGTCGAGGTCGTAGCACCTTCGACACTGGGAAGGGACACTCTCGAGAAGGAGGATGTGTACGAGAAGTTTGGAGTCAAAGAGTTCTGGCTTGTTTACCCGGAGATGAAGTGTGTGGAGGTTCTGGTTTTAAACGAGGAAGGCAAGTACGAGATATACGATGAGGGGTGTACCGGAGAGGGAAAGAGGGAGATAAAATCCAAGGTTATAGAAGGGTTCAGGGTAGAGCTGGAGGAAGTATTCTAAAGGGGCGGGCGCGCCCCACGGGTCAGACCATGGACTTGAGCTTGTCCATCACCTCGTCGTAGTTGGGCTCCTGGGTTATCTCCGGAACGAGCTGTTTGTAGGCTATCTTACCTTCAGCGTCCACTATGAACACGGCCCTCGCCAGGATACCCTTCAGGGCTCCCTCCGCTATAAGAACCCCGTACTTTTCCATGTCCCTGTACCTGAAGTCGGAAGCCACGGTTACGTTCCCTATGCTGAAGCTTTCACAAAACCTCTTCTCCGCAAAGGGCAGGTCCATAGAAACTACGGTGACATCCACCTTGTCCCCGAGGCCCTGAACCATCTCGTTGAACTTCTTGGTTTCCGTCTCACATACTGGAGTGTCGAGAGAGGGAACCGTTATTATGAGCTGGACTTTACCCTTAGCCCCCCCTATCCTCTTCTCCTGAAGGTCGGTGGTGACGACCACAGCCTCGGGAGCTTCGTCCCCGACGCTCAAAGCCGGTCCAACAAGACTCACTGTATTTCCCTTCAGTGTTACCGTTTCTGCCATGATTTCCACCTCCTCCTGTGGTTTTTTAGCCATTTTATCAGCAAGCCCTGGGCTTTTTGATGTCTTCTGTCATATAATAGTGAGTCCCATGGAGGAGAAAAACTACGTAGGGATAGAGGACTTCCTAAAGCTGGATCTGAGGCTTGCCAAGGTCCTGGAAGCTGAAAAGGTAGAGGGTTCCGAGAAGCTCCTGAAGCTCAGGCTCTCCCTCGGAGACGAAGAGAAGACGGTGGTGGCAGGTATAGCCAAGTTTTACTCTCCTGAGGAGCTCGTTGGCAAGAAGATACTCATGGTGGCGAACCTGAAGCCCAGGAAGATATTCGGTATAGAGTCCCAGGGTATGATACTCGCCCTCTCGGACGGCAACACCATGTCCCTGATAGTCCCGGACAGGGATCTGGAGGAGGGGGCAAAGGCGAGCTGACACAATCTATGAGGTTTTTCCCTCTGGCCCTGCTGCTTACCGGGTTAGCCCTTTCATCAGAAGATCCCTTCAGGCTGGTTGAAGAGGGAAAGCTCGATCAGCTGAAGCGGTTAGTAAGAGACTGTAAGCAGGAGATCAGGGACTTCGAGGGAGCCACACTCCTCCATCACGCGGCCGAGCTTGGGCGCCTCGAGATAGTCAGGTTCTTACTTGAGGGAGGCGCCGATCCGAACGCTAGGGACAGGTACAGGGCCACGCCGCTTCACTTTGCAGCTAACAACGGTCATCTCGAGGTCGTGAAGCTCCTTATAAAGAGCGGGGCGGATGTGAACGCAAAGAATTTAAACGGATGGACACCCCTCCACCTTGCGGCGAGGAACGGCTACAGGGATGTGGTTGCCTTGCTTATAAAACACGGGGCCAAGGTGAACGCGAGGAACGGCGTTGGGCTGACTCCCCTCCACGTGGCGGCGGCTAACGGACATCTCGACGTGGTCAG
>JALWEK010000017.1:13039-16955 GCA_027014185.1 Aquificaceae bacterium | reverse complement strand
CTGTATTACCTCGCCCTGATACTCTTCGTTCTGTCATTCGGGCTCCTGATGCTTGCGAAGTTCTACCTTCTTGAGAGGTTGGGAAAGAGATGGGGGACGAAAGGCATCTGAGAAGGGTGATCCTAAAGAGAAAGGTGATCAACGTTGTCATGCTGACCCTCTCTACACTGACCGCCATGTACGGGCTCGTATGGCTATTCTGGATACTCGGAGACGTTCTGATCAACGGTTTCAGGTTCATCAGCCTCCAGCTGTTCTTGAACGATCCCACGCCACCCGGCATAGAGGGAGGAGGTCTCAGACACGCCTTCGTCGGCCACTTCATAATAACGAGCCTCGCAGCCCTAATAGGCGTTCCCATAGGGATAGGAACCGGGATATTCTTCGCTGAGTACGGAAGGCATTCGAAGCTAATAAAGACATTCAGGAATATCACGGACGTTCTCGTGAGCTTCCCGTCCATTGTGATAGGAACCTTCGTCTATGCCCTTATGGTCAAACCCCTCGGGCACTTCTCTGCCATATCAGGATCCGTCTCCCTGGCCCTGCTGATGATCCCGGTTATAGCTATAACTACCGATGAGATCCTGAAGCTCGTTCCAAACTCCCTCAGGGAGGCCGGCTACGCCCTCGGAGCTCACAGATGGCAGGTGATAAAGGACATCTCCATCTCGGCGGCGAAGAGAGGAATCCTCACGGGTGTGATACTCGGCATAGCGAGGATATCGGGAGAGACTGCCCCCCTCCTCTTCACCTCCTTCAACAACAACTTCTTCAGCCTCGATATAACCAAGCCTATGGCCTCGCTAACGGTGACCATCTTCCAGTACGCTATGGGGCCTTACGAGGAGTGGCACAGACAGGCCTGGGCCGCCTCCTTGGTTCTCACCTTCGGAACGCTTCTTTTCTTCATCACCGCTAAGGCGGTAGTTCACGGTATGAGGAGGACGGCTTAGGCTATGGCGTCTGTGGTTAAATAGATTTACAAGCGATGAACAACGCACCCCTGAAGATAGAAGTAAAGGATCTCAACTTTTACTACGGACGTGTTCATGCCCTCAGGGATATAAACCTGAACGTCTATGAAAAGAAGGTAACCGCCATAATAGGACCCTCCGGGTGTGGCAAAACGACCCTGCTTAGATGTTTCAACAGGATGCACGACCTCTATCCCGGAAACAGGTACGAGGGGGAGATAATCCTCTACCCAGACAAAGTGAACATAGTGGGTAAAGAGGTCGATCCCATAATGGTCAGGATGAGGATAGGGATGGTCTTCCAAAAGCCCAACCCCTTCCCCAAGTCCATATACGAGAACGTGGCCTACGGGCTGAAGTTAAAGGGTATAAAGAAGAAGAGCGTCCTGGACGAGAAGGTAGAACAGGCGCTCAGGGGCGCTGCCTTATGGGAAGAGGTAAAAGACAGGCTCCACGAGAACGCCTACTCCCTATCGGGAGGACAGCAACAGAGACTGTGCATAGCGAGGGCTATAGCTCCCGAGCCGGAGGTTCTCCTCTTCGACGAGCCCACATCCGCTCTCGATCCCATATCCACGGCCAAGATAGAGGACCTAATAGTCGAGCTCAAGAACCGCTTAACAATACTGATAGTTACCCACAACATGCAGCAAGCAGCGAGGATTTCTGACTATACGGCCTTCATGTACATGGGCAAGCTGATAGAGTACGGCCCTACCGAGAAGATATTCACAAAGCCTGACGAGAAGCTAACGGAAGACTACATAACCGGTAGATTTGGGTAAGCCCATATGAAGGAGAAAGAGCTCGAGCTAGTGCAGAAGACCTGGAACGCTCTGAACCTTATATGGTTCGCCATGTTCTTCTCAGTCCTCGCCTACACAATACTCGGTTTGCTTTTAAAGGGCTACGTTGGTTTCAGCTTCGGAGAGGGAACCCTCGCCAAGGTAAGGACCCTCTTTTACATACTCAGCCTGGGAACTATAACCTACTCGGTTTACGCCCGCAAAAGCTACTTGAAGAAGGCCGCACAGGAGAAAAGTCTTGAAGATGCCCTGGAGGTCTATAAGATAGCGCTGATCGTATCCCTGGGTATATCCGAGTTTATAGGTGTGTTCGGCTTTCTCCTGCTATTGATGGGTGACAGGTTCTACGGATTTCCCCTGATAATAACCGCCGGTCTGACGATGCTCTATCACAGACCCAGGAGATCGGAGATCCTGTCGCTGAAAGAATCCAAGTAAGGCGTTTAAATTAAAATGAAGACATGCCCCTAGTTTCGGGAAAGCTCCTTCTCGAAAAGGCTCACGAGTTTGGCTTTGCTATAGGGGCCTTCAACTTCAACAACATGGAGTTCCTCAAGGCTATACTGGAGGCGGCCGAGGAGGAGGAGGCCCCTGTCTTCGTTCAGACTACCGAGAGTGCCATAAGGTACGCAGGCATAGAATTCCTCTCGGGCATGGTCCACGCTGTCAAGGACAAGTACAGCATCCCCTTCGCACTACATCTGGATCACGGAAAGCACGTGGAGACCGTTCTGCTAGCCATAAGACACGGCTACACATCTGTGATGATAGACTACTCGGACAAGTCCTACGAGGAGAACCTGGAGGTAACCAGAAAGGTTGTTTCCCTATGTGCACCCCTTGGCATAGCGGTTGAGGCCGAGCTCGGGAGGTTAGGCGGTGTTGAGGACAACGTCGAGAGCATAGAGGAGATCCTCGTAGATCCGGACCAGGCTAAGGAGTTCGCTCTGAGAACAGGGATAGATGCCCTAGCTCCCGCCATAGGGACCGCGCACGGAGCCTTCAAGTTCAAGGGAGAGGCGAAACTTGACTTCGATAGGCTAAGAAAGGTCAAGGAGCTGACGAACCTCCCCCTTGTGCTTCATGGAGCTTCGGGCGTTTACTACGAGTACGTGAACGAGATAAATACGTACGGGGGCGACATAGAAGGAGCGAAGGGTGTCCCCGACGACGATGTGAGAAAGGCCGTAGAGCTGGGGATCAACAAGGTGAACACGGACACCGATCTGAGGCTCGCCTTTATAGCCACACTGAGGAGGCTGATGAGCGAGGAAAGGAAAAATGTAGATCCTAGGAAGTTCCTAAAACCCGCCATGGAGGAGGTTAAAGAGATGGTGAAGAGAAGGATAAGGTTCTACGGCAGCTCAGGAAGAGCTTCCCTTTTTTGACTCAACCTTCTTCTGTAGCTCCTTCACCCTCCTAAACAGGTCGTTCCATATGTCCGTGTAGTTGTAGTACATCCACTTTGCAACGGCCTCCTTTTCCTCCTCAGACATACCCTGCCCTATCGGAGGCATTGTGCCGAAGAAGGCGTAGGCGGCGGGTTTGCAGACCCCCTTGCTCTTGGAGGGGTTCGTGATGTAGTCCTTTACGAACTCGACGAACTCGAGTTCTGTCGGGTAGAACTCCTTTATCCTCGCTGATACCAAGTTCATGGGAGGGGCATCTATGTTCTCAGGCCTGCGGCCGCTCAGAACGCTCATCCTCGCCTTCAAGAAATCCCACAGGTTAGCCTTCTCCTTATGGCACATGGAACAGTTCTCCTTGTATACACTGTAACCCCTCTTTAGTACCTCTGGATCGATCCCCTCCTGTGCGAAAGCAACTACCGAGATCAAGACAGCCATCAGAAGGGCCAGCATACCAGCCTCCAGTTAAGTTTTTAAGAATATTCCTATATTCTAATTTATGATATAAAGAGGTTTAAGTCAATTAAAATTACCCTATGAGAAATCCGGTCGTAGTGTTCGGCCTGTCAGGTTCTGGAAAGTCGTTCCTCGCTGGGATACTTCACGAGGAGCTGGGTTACGAGTGGCTCAGGAGCGACGTGATAAGGAAAGAGCTGGCGGGGATAGACCCTCAGGAAGAAGCCAAGGCGGACTTCGGCAAAGGTATATACACGGAGGATATGAC
>JALWEK010000017.1:0-13029 GCA_027014185.1 Aquificaceae bacterium | reverse complement strand
TGGTTAGAAGGGCAGGGGAGCTGGTATCGAGGGGGAAGAGGGTAGTTCTAGACGCCACGTTCCTGAAAAGATGGCAGAGGAGACTTGTTGTAGATAACTTTGAGGATCCTCTGTTCATACTTGCGACCGCGAGCGACGAGGAGATAAGGAGGAGGTTATCTAAAAGGAAAGATGTGTCGGACGCGGATTACAACATATACCTGAAACAGAAGGAGGTCTTTGAACCGCCGGAGGAGATCACCTACGTGGTTGTGAACACCGAAAGAAGCAGGGAGGAACTCGCCTCAATCCTCAGAGATCTCGTCGAGGATTAGCCTTGCCGCATCAGGGTTTGCGAAGGAGCCGATAGCCTCCGACATATTTTTTAGGTTGGAAAAGATCCTGTCCACCAGGGCAACCACCTTCTCAAGGTTCACCTCCTCCTGTCTTATAACGAACCCCCCACCGAGCTCCTCTATCTCCTTTGCGTTGTAATACTGATGATCACCGGCCGCAAAAGGGTAGGGCACGAAGAGGGCCGGTATCTTAAACAGGGCCAGCTCTGAGACCGTTCCAGCTCCCGACCTGCAAACCGCAACATCCGTTGCCGAGTATATCACCCCCATGTCGGTCCTGAAGGGAAAGACCTTAACGTTCTCAACTCCCTTGGAGAGTTCAACCACCCTATCGTAGTCCTGCCTTCCCGACAGGAGCAGAACCTGGGCGCCGGTTCTTCTGGCAAAGTCGATAGCCAGTGTGTTCAAAAATCTCGCACCCTGGCTGCCACCCATGAATAGTATTAGGGGAGATCGGGGATCCAAGCCGAGGGTTTCCTTAGCGTTTACCTTATCGAGCTTGGCCTGAAACAGCTCTCTCCTGATAGGAAGGCCGGCCCTTATCACGTGCTTTCCCTTAAAGAACTTTCTCGTATGCTCGAAGGTTATGAATACTTTTCTTGTAAAAGGGTACAGGCTCCTGTTGGTCATGCTCGGGACCGAGTTCTGCTCGTGGAGGAAGAGAGCCCTGCGGCTGAGCACAGCGTGTATCCCCACAGGCACGCTCGAGTATCCCCCAAAGACGAGCGACCTGAAATCTCCCATCACCTCAGACCTGAGTACGGAAATACCCCTCCAGAAGCTCCAGAGAGCCCTGAGCCTGTCTTTAAGGGGAACCCCTCTCAGGGGGTGTGTCTTCAGGAAGAGCTTCTCGCCGGGGATCTCATGTTCAAAGCTCCTCTCTATACCCCTCTCAGTGCCAACGTAGAGAGTCTCCAGGTTCCTCTCCTTCGCCTCCTTGAGTATCTCTAAAGCAGGGAAGAAGTGTCCTCCAGTTCCTCCACCTGAGACCACAAGTTTCATCCGCATAAATTCTAATACGGAGGTGTGTCATGGGAAGGATCCTGGTGGCCATGCTGGCTTTTTCATACATGTCGTTAGCCGTTCCGGAGGGAAAGCTCCTCTTCGACAACCACTGCCTTAGATGCCACGCCCCGGGTAGCGGCAAGCCCCTCAGCTACCTGAAGGAAAAATACAAGAACGACCCCGATGGCGTCCTCGAACTCGCCAAGAGGTGCCCTTGGGGAAGAGGTCTATCGGAGATGGAGATAAAGCTTATAGCCGAGTGGCTGTCTGGCGGAAAGTAAACTATACTTAATTATATTAGGCTGTGAGGTAAGGGATTGAAACATCTGACGGAGGAGCAGGTAAAGGAGATAAAGGAAGCCCTCCTCAAGATGAGGGAAAGACTCCTAGAGTCAGCGCAGGAGCAGATAAGGGATCCCTCCAACGTCACCTTCGAAGGGGGCGACGAGATAGACAGGGCAGACCTGGAAGAGGAGAGGTACCTGACCTTCAGGATAAAAGGAAGGGAGGCGAAGCTGATACACAAGATAGACTACGCGCTTATGAAGATAGAATCGGGAACGTACGGCGTGTGTGAGAACTGCGGTGCACACATACCCTTCGAGAGGCTCAGGGCGAGACCGGTAACTACCATGTGTATAGAGTGCAAGGAGCTGGAAGAGGAGCACGAGAATGAATGATAGGGAGATGGACTGGGCCTTCCCACGGATAAAGAGGCTACCACCCTACGTATTCGCAGTTGTGAACGAGCTGAAACACAAGCTGAGAAGGCAGGGTGAGGACATAATAGACCTCGGGATGGGAAATCCCAACACTCCTCCGGCCCCCCACATAATCGAGAAGCTCTGCGAGGTAGCGAGGCGCCCCAACGTCCACGGCTACTCCGCCTCGAAGGGCATTCCCAGGCTCAGGAAAGCTATATGCGATTTTTACGAGAGGCGCTTTGGCGTCAAGCTCGACCCCGAAAGGGAAGCCATAATGACGATAGGGGCTAAGGAGGGCTACTCCCATCTAATGCTCGCTATGATAACCCCGGGAGACTCGGTTATAGTTCCCAACCCAACCTACCCAATACACTACTACGCTCCCATAATAGCGGGAGGGGAGGTGAGGTCGATCCCCCTTGTCTTTGACGATGACGAAGATCCTCAGGAGGGCTTTCTGAGGAGGTTCTATCAGACAGTAAAGGAGTCTATGCCTCAGCCGAAGGTCATAGTGGTGAGTTTCCCCCACAATCCGACGACCATATGCGTTGAGAAGGACTTCTTCAGAGAGCTGGTGAAGTTCGCAAGGGAGAAGGGTATATGGATAATCCACGACTTCGCCTACGCGGACATATCCTTCGACGGATACAGGCCCCCTTCCATACTCGAGATAGAGGGGGCAAAAGACGTGGCGGTTGAGCTCTACTCTATGTCAAAGGGATTTTCCATGGCAGGGTGGAGGATAGCCTTCGCCGTGGGGAACGAGAGGATAATAAAGAACCTTGCCCACCTGAAGAGCTACCTCGATTACGGTGTCTTCACCCCCATACAGGTGGCCGCCATAATAGCTCTAGATAGCCCCTACGAGATAGTGGAGAGGAACGCCCGTATGTACGAGAGGAGGAGGGACGTTCTGGTTGAAGGTTTGAGGAGTGCCGGCTGGGAGGTGGAAAAGCCCAAGGGTTCGATGTTCGTCTGGGCCAAGATACCTGAGTGGATCGGGATGAACTCCCTAGACTTTTCGATGTTCCTCCTGAGGGAGGCTAAGGTGGCCGTGTCTCCCGGTGTAGGCTTCGGAGAGTATGGTGAGGGTTTCGTGAGGTTCGCCCTTGTGGAGAACGAGCTCAGGATAAAGCAGGCGGTGAGGGGGATAAGGAGGGCCTTCAGGAAGCTCCAGGCCAAGGTATGAACAGAACCCTGTACTTCGGAGAGGGTCTATTCGAGACCATAAGGTGGAGAGGTGAGACTCCCAAGGTCAGGCTACACTACGAGAGGCTCAAAAGCTCTGCCCAGGAACTCGGGCTAAAGTACCCGAGCTACGAGGAGTTCTTGAGCTACATAAGGACCGCCGCAGGCGGTGAAAAGGATATATACGTGAAGTTCTGCCTCCTCTCAAAAGGGAGCGAGTACTTTGGAGACGAACCCGAGGACTACGAGGTAAGGGTGGTGGTGAAGGCTCTCCCCTCCCCTCCTAATGAGGTTAAGCTTACGATCTCAAGCTACAGGAGGCACTCCCAAAACCCTACCTTCAGGCACAAGACCACCAACTTCCTCTTCAACATCCTGGTGAAAAGGGAAGCCAGAAAAAGGGGCTACTACGACGGGATAGTTCTAAACGAGAGGGAAGAGATCACAGAATGCTCCTCAACCAACCTCGTACTTCTGAAAGGGAGCAAATTGCTTACACCCTACCGTGAGGGGGGTCTCCTGTGGGGAACCACACTCGAGATGCTGAGCAGGGAGCTGAACATAAGGGAGGAGAAGCTCAAGGTAAAAGACTTAGAAGAGGCGGGATCGATTTTCATAACCAACTCGATCCTCGGCGTAGTTCCTGTAACAAAGGTGGAAGGATTGAGCAAGGAGGTAGATAGGGATCTCCTCGAGGAGATGAGGTCCATTATACTTCGAGGCTGAGGCCAAATATAAACTTTACCAGCTTGCCGACGACGTAGCTCGCCCCGGCCGCGAAGGATGCGGACAGGACCATCTCCAGAACCTTCTTCCTGATCGATATACCCGATACTAGGGCCACGAAACCACCCACGAAGGCAAGGACGGAGAGGGCTAAAAACAGGGAAAGGCTGAGGGCTACGATGGAGTTGGTGGCGAGGAAAAAGGGCGTGACCGGGAATACAACTCCTACCAGGTACGAGACGCCCGTAAAGAGCGCCGAACGGAGCTCGCTCTCTCCATCAGTACCGACCTCCTTTATCTCCTTTCCCGTGAGCTCGGCCACTATCCCATCCCTCTCGAGGAGAGATTCGTTCACCTGCCTCTGTGAGCGAACCGAGACGAAAGCCCCTACACCCATCGATATGGCTCCGGCAACCCCCACAACAACACCGCTCACACCCACAACCACCGGATCCTCCCTGTAAACTGCGGAAAGGCCTGCCACAACACCGAGCAGCTCCACGAGCCCGTCGTTCATTCCCAGGACCATGTCCCTAACGTTGGAAAGACCGAGTCTCTCTATCTCATCCCTGAATGTACTCTCGTGGGAGAGTTCGTCGAGGATTATACCCTTGAGTCTCTCCAGCTCCTCCTCCGATAAATCTCCCCTCCTTTTCTTCAGAAACCTGTAGTACTGGGCGTAGGCGTTCGACTCACCAAGCTCCAGCAGAGAAACGAGTATTAAAGGGTTTACGAAGTTCCCAAGCAGTATCAGAAAGCTCTGGAAGAGCCTTCTCCTCTCTTTCGGCGGTTCTTCCCCCCTCCTTTCCAGAAAACTCCTCCAGAACCTGGAGTGGCCCTTTTCCATGTTGGCTATGTGCTCCAGGGTTCTCCTGAGGTCCTCAGTTCTAGCCTTCTTGGCCAGTTCCCTGTATAGTCTGTAATCGTTGAGTTCGTTTATGTAGAACTCCTTCGCAATTTCAAGCGTGTCCTTCATCCGAGGAACTCCGCCACCTCCCTCGCCTTAACCGCCGAGTACCTTATGCAGTCGGCGACAGAGATACCGCTCAGGTAGTTTCCCGTTAGAAACAACCCCTTGTGTATCTCCTCCATCTCCCTGGCGAGGTCGAGGTACTTCTGGTAACCGATGGTATATTGAGGGATTGCCCTCTTCCACTTTTTGACATGGGCAAAATCAAAACCCGGTATTCCGAAGATCTCCTTCAGCTCCCTCTCCACTATCTCCAGTATCCGCTCGTCGGAAAGCTCTATGACTTCCCTGTCGGTCGCGCCCCCTAGGTAAAGGGTGAGAAGGTCCTTGCCCTCCGGGGCCCTACCGGGGAAGAGCTTTGAGGAGAAGATAACGCCGAGGATCCTCTTTCCTTCCTTACGGGGGACGAGCATACCGAACCCTTCCGGAACGTAACCGCTCTTTACTCCGACATTCACGACAACAAGGGGAACGTAATCTATCCTGTCGAACTCAAGAGAGGCGCTCCAAGAGAGATCCTTGAGGAGGTAGGAGGATGTGTAAGCCGGGGAGGATATGACGAGGGCTCTGGTCTCCACCTTTCCCTCCCTCGTGTCTAGGATGAACCTGTCGTCCTTCCGCCTCACCCTCAGAACGACGTTCTCCGTTCTTACCTCCAGACTCTCAGACAGCTTCTCTATCAGCCTGAAGAGCCCCCCCTGGAAGGATATAAGTTCTCCCTTGGGCCCCAGGCTTCTCTTCTTAAGGGCTCCTCTTATAAGGCTCCCGAACTCCTTCTCGAGCTCGTAGATCTTCCGGGTAGCGTGCTTCACGGAGAGCTTCTCGGGATCTCCCGCATACACTCCGGAAATAAAAGGTGCAACAACGTAATCCAAGAACTCCTGGCCCAACCTCCTCTTTACGAAATCCGCCACGCTCTCCTCATCCTTCGTAGAGCTAGGTGCCCAAGGCTCCCTAAGAACCTTGAGTTTAGCAGGGAGTGAGAGCAAGGGGGAGAATATAAAGGAAACGGGATTGAGCGGAAGCGGTACGAGCTTTCCTCTCTTGTATATGTATCTGTTCTTAGAGGAGGGGCTCGCAACGATAGGCTCTATGCCGACCTCTCTGAAAAAGCCCCTGACCTCATCGTCCGCAAGAACGGTCTGCGGGCCGAGTTCGAAGGTGTAACCCTCCTGTGATAGGGTCTTTACGTTTCCCCCTATCTGATCGTCCTTCTCGAAGACGACCGGTTCAAATCCGAGCTCCTTGAGCCTGAAGGCGGTAGATAGTCCCGATATTCCAGAACCTATAACTACTACGTCGAGCATGAGGGTATTCTAACCCACAGAGCCAGAGCGAAAATATGAGATCGACCCGATTTCCGCAGCCTCAGAATCTATCCGGGAACGGATCTGCACCTAGCCTAAGTCAGCTACCCCTTGAAGGGTACACCCTTGGTCGGAGATGATGGGACCGCATAGGTCCTCTTCGGCATCCTTCCAGCCAGGTAGGAGAGCCTTCCCGCTATCGTGGCGTACTTCATGGCCACGGCCATCTTTATGGGGTCCTTGGCCTCCGCCAGGGCTGTGTTGGTCAGGATCGCGTCCACACCCAGCTCCATAACGGGGGGTATGTCCGCAGCGCTACCTATCCCAGCATCCACTATAACGGGAACGGAAACGGCCTCTTTAATGAACATTATGTTGTAGGGGTTCTGTAGCCCGAGGCCGGAGCCTATCGGGGCCGCCAGCGGCATGACGGCAGCACATCCTATATCCTCGAACTTCTTCGCGAAGACGGGGTCGTCGAAGATGTAGGGAAGGACCACAAAGCCCTCTTTAACGAGGACCTTCGCCGCCTCGTAGGTCTGCTCCATGTCCGGCAGGAGTGTCTTCTGATCGCCTATGACCTCGAGCTTTATCCAGTTTATACCTGTGGCCTCCCTAGCGAGCATGGCCGTCTTTATTGCCTCCTCGGCAGTGTAGCAGCCGGCGGTGTTGGGCAGGATAAGGTACTTGTTCGGATCTATGTAATCGAGCAGGTTCTCCTTCGTAGGGTCGGTTATGTTAACCCTCCTGACCGCCACCGTTATTATCTCCGCTCCCGAGGCCTCGAGGACCTCCTTGTTCTCCTGAAAGCTCTTGAATTTTCCTGAGCCTATTATGAGCCTGGACCTGAAGCGTCTCCCAGCTATCTCGAAGGGGTCGCTCTCGAGCAGCTTCTCGTAATCGGTCATTCCTTCACCTCCAGATCTTTGAGAAATTTAATTTAGCTCTGCACACTCCCAGGTCAAAGGTGAACTCCCCTTCCCGCTGAAACTTGCTAGCAAGCTCATACTTACCATCCTTGAGCTGGTAAACCTCCACCTCTTCGCTCTCAGGGTCCACCATAACGTAGTACCTGACCCCCTGCTCCTCGTATATCTGAAACTTGGTTATCCTGTCCTTCTCGCGTGTGAAGGGAGAGAGTATCTCGAATACGACGAGGGGAGGGAACTCGAGCCTCTTCTTTGAAAAGAGGTCTTTCTCTAGATCTTCCGAACACACTATAAGGTTGTCGGGCTCTAAAACGGTGTCTTCGGAGATCACCCAGTCCACAGATATGAGGGATACGCACCTCTCACACCCCTCGAGTTCATCCTCCAGAAGAGAACCTATGAGCAAGCTTACCCTCTGGTGCTTTGGCGTGGGCATGGGGGACATGGCGTAGGGAATTCCTTCTATCAGCTCCCATCTTCCCTCCCACCTTTCCCAGTCCTCGATAGTGTAGTGGGGAAGTAGCCTTACCTTCATCAACCTCCACCTACGAGCTGGACTATCTCTACCCTGTCCCCTTCCCTAACCTTACGGGTCCCGTATTCAGATTTGGGAACTACCTCCTCGTTTATGGCTACGGCCAGCCCTACCTCTCTGAACTTAACATCCATCAGGTCGAGGAGCTCCATAACGGTTATCTCGCCCTCTATATCTCTCTCTTCGCCGTTAACGATTATCTTGGGCATAAGAAAAATATAATATACTTAAGCTCACAGGAGGTACAGGGTGACACCAGATCTTATGCACGTGCCGGAGATCCCACCCGAGCCGAGGGAATACCCCCTCATGCCCCTTAGGGACATAGTGATCTTCCCAACCATGGTCCTTCCCCTCTTCGTGGGCAGGAACTTCTCCATAAAGGCCGTGGAGGAGGCCTCAAAGAGGGACAAGCTCATGTTCCTTACCCTCCAAAAGGAGAAGGACATAGAGGAACCTACCGAGGACGATCTCTACAAGGTGGGGATAATAGCCCACGTGATAAGGGTGGTCCCGATAGAGGAGAACAGGATAAAGGTCCTCGTTCAGGGTATAAAGAGGGGGATCATGAAGAAGATGGAGCTCAAGGAGGGGTACTACACGGCCCTCGTAGAGCCCGTGGAGGAGAAGGAGATCGAGGAGAAGGACCTTACGATAGAGGACAAGGCCCTGATGAAGTCTGTCAAGGAGCTCCTCGACAAGGCCATATCCCTCGGCAAGCAGGTGATTCCCGACATCGTAATGATAATAAGGGACATAGAGGATCCCGGAAAGCTCGCCGATCTGGTCGCCTCTATACTCGAGATGAAGTCAAAGGAGGCCCAGGAGGTCTTGGAAACGCTCGATCCGAGGGAGAGGCTCAGGAAGATACACCACTTCCTCCTCAACGAAGTAGGGCTCTTGGAGGTGAAACAGCAGATAAGCGCCCAGGCGAGGGAGCAGATAGAGAAGGAGCAGAGGGAGTACTTCCTGAGACAGCAGCTCAAGGCCATACAGGAGGAGCTCGGGGAGGCTGACGAGAGGAGGGCGGAGATAGAGGAGTACCGTAAGAAGCTCGAGGAGCTCCAGCTCGAGGAGTCTGCGAGAAAGGAGATAGAGAAGCAGATAAAGAGGCTCGAGAGGCTCCACCCCGACTCTGCGGAGGCTGGGGTCATAAGGACTTGGCTCGACTGGGTCTTAGAGCTCCCCTGGAACAAGAGAACCCAGGACAACTACGATCTCGAGAGGGCGAGGGAGATCCTCGACAGGGATCACTACGACCTTGAGAAGGTGAAGGACAGGATAATAGAGTACCTGGCGGTCAGGAAATTAACTGAAGGGAACGAGTCCACTGCCCAGATCCTCGCCTTCATAGGACCCCCCGGGGTTGGAAAGACCTCACTCGGTAAGTCGATCGCGGAGGCCCTGGGAAGGAAGTTCGTGAGGATCGCCCTCGGGGGGATAAGGGACGAGGCGGAGATAAGGGGGCACAGGAGGACCTACGTAGGGGCCATGCCCGGCAGGATCATACAGGCCATAAAGCAGGCGGGCACCAAGAACCCCCTGATAATGCTCGACGAGATAGACAAGCTCGCCATATCCTTTCAGGGGGACCCGGCAGCGGCGCTTCTGGAGGTTCTCGACCCCGAACAGAACAAGAACTTCACCGACCTCTACATAGGCCTTCCCTTCGATCTTTCTGAGGTGATCTTCATCTGCACCGGAAACAGGATGGACACGATCCCTACGCCCCTCCTCGACAGGATGGAGCTCATAAGGCTCTCGGGATACTCGGAGGAGGAGAAGCTATTTATAGCCCAGAAGCACCTCCTTCCCAAGCTCATTCCCCTCCATGGTCTGAAAGAGGAGGAGGTCAAGTTCGAAGACGAGGCTATCCTCGAGATCATAAGGGGATACACTAGGGAGGCCGGGGTAAGGAACCTCCAGAGGCAGATATCCTCGGTTCTGAGGAAGATAGCGGTAAAGAGGCTCAAGGGCGAGGAGGGACCCTTCGTAATCACAAAGGAGGACGTTAGGAAGCTCCTGGGAGTCCCCAGATACAAGCCCGAGAGGGAGAAGGAGCCCCTCGTGGGGATAGCCACGGGTCTTGCCTGGACCGAGGTGGGCGGGGAGATCATGTTCATAGAGGCCACCAAGATGAAGGGAAAGGGAGGACTCCTACTCACAGGGTCTCTCGGAGACATAATGAAGGAGTCGGCCCAGGCGGCTCTCTCTTACATAAGGTCGAACGCCGAGAGCTACGGTATAGATCCGGATATCTTCCCCAACATAGACATACACATCCACGTTCCCGAGGGTGCGGTTCCCAAGGACGGTCCCTCCGCAGGGATAGCGATAGCGACGGCTCTGATCTCACTTCTGACAGACATCCCCGTTAGGATGGATGTGGCTATGACGGGGGAGATAACCCTGAGGGGAAGGGTCCTTCCGGTAGGAGGCCTGAAGGAGAAGATACTCGCCGCGAAGAGGGCGAGCATATACGACGTTATACTTCCGGAGAAGAACAGGGACGAGGTTCTCGAGGATCTTCCCGAGTACGTTAGGGAGAAGATGAACCTTCACTTCGTTTCCCATCTGGATGAGGTCTTCAAGATAGCTTTAACCGAGTCTCCTAAAAAGGAGTGATCTCGATCTCGAACAGATCCCCTCTGTTCTGAAGGGGTAGCGTTCCCGTTCTTCCGGTTATAACGAAGATCCTATCGTCCCTAGTTCTCACAACTACCTGGATAGCCTCCTCGAACTTCTTACCTCTCACTTTCTTAAGCTCCATAACGCCCTTTCTGTTCTTCGTAAGGACGTATATCTCTCCCTCCGAGAACTTTGTAACATCTAGAAAGCGGTAAACGGGGCTCGTAACGTTCTTCACAACGCCAACGTAATCCTTCCCCCCTGTTCTGAAGCTGAAGTGTCTCGGGCTGACTCCGTACTTGTTGTCGTCCTCGTAAGTACCGGGAAGCTCGGCGGTGGTGTAAGAGCCCCCGAAGTTCCTCTCTGAAAGTAGGAGCCTGTCTCCCTCAAAGACCCTCAGGTAACCGTCTATGTCGGTGAAGACCAGGATATCGCCCTTCATAACTGCGGAGTCCGCCCTAAAGCCTGAAGGAACCTCGAAGTTCCCTTCCTCGACCACTTCCTCCCCGCTGAGCTTGAGCTTCTTAACCTCGCCCCAGAGGTTCCTGCCGTCGAACCTCTGCCCTATGAAGGTCTCTACAGGCCTGCTCTTATCGAGGACAGCCAGGAAGTAAGGAACGTTCTCCTTTACCACCACCGGGGTGCCGCCCACGACCTTAACGATCGCGGAGCTCATCCCCTCTCCCGAAATCAGGTTCAGGAGGATGATATCCCTGCCCCCTTCAAGGGGAGTACACTGGACCGAAACAGGATACCCAGAGGGGAGCTTGACGGAGGCGTAATCGACTATGCTTTTATCGAGGATCTCGTATATCTTGAGCTCACCCTCGAACAGAACCGCAAGGTAGTCCTTGTCGCTTCCAAAGAGGTTACAGGCGTCAGCCGAAAGGGGGAGCGAGGGAAAGGTCAGGACGAACTTGGCGCTCAGTTCAAAGTCCATCTCCCTAGGAACGGAAGCCTGAACGACGGGAGGTTTCGGCTTCTCGAAAAAGGCAACGGCTTTTCCCCCAAACTCAACACCGAAACCGTCCTCGAACTCTCTTATCACGTACCCGCAATCTTCCCCCCTTCTAACTTCCCCGACCATTGAGCTCACTTTAAAGTAACCTTCCTCGCTTCCAACGTAGCAAAGGCTTTCATAATAGAGCTTCACCCTGTCCCCTTTAGAGATACCTTTGTCTTCCAAGATTTCGGCTATGGAAAACTTGTCCTCGACCTCGGACACGCGAACCTTCCCAACCTCCTCCTCCACACTTCCGAGGACCTCCCCGGTAACGGGATGGACGATCTCCCTTCCCTCCTTCAGGACCTTGAAAACCTCCCCGACCCTTACCTTTCCTCTACCCAGGTCCAAGATCACCCTGCCGTCGATCCTATCGACCACGTACCCCTGTCTGCTAAAGAAGTCCTTCAGCTTGGATAGCTCCTCCCCGTAGGAGAGCGTGAGCAGAAGTAACACTAATAATAAGGTTCTCTTCAAGAACTCAACCTCCTAAGGTTGCTTATTATCCTCTCGGTCATCTCATCAGTTCCCACCTTCTTGCAGCCTTCCGAGTATATGTCTGGGGTTCTGTAACCTTCCTTCAGGGTCTCCTCTATCGACTTCTCTACGAGCTCCGCCGCCTCGTCCATTCCGAAGGAGTACTTGAGCATCATGGCTGCTGAGAGGATAGTGGCTATCGGGTTGGCCACACCTTTACCCGCTATGTCGGGAGCTGAGCCGTGGACCGGTTCGTAGAGGGCGTACCTGTCCCCCCCGCTCGCCGATGGGAGCATCCCCAGACTTCCCACCACGACCCCTGCCTCGTCCGAGAGTATGTCTCCAAATATGTTTCCTGTAACTATCACGTCGAAGGTGCTGGGTCTTCTGACTATCTGCATCGCACAGTTGTCCACGTAAAGATGCTCGAGCTCAACCTCGGGATAGTTTCTGCTCTCCTCTTCAACAACCTCCCTCCATAGTCCGCTTACCTCCAGGACGTTAGCCTTGTCCACGCTCGTGAGCTTCTTCTTCCTCTTCATAGCTATCTCGAAGGCCTTTCTCACAACCCTCCTTATCTCGTCCTCCGAGTACTTCATAGTGTTCACGCCTACCCTCTTCCCGTTCTCATTAAAGATCCCCCTGGGCTCTCCGTAGTATATACCGCTAGTGAGCTCCCTCACCACGAGCATGTCCGTTCCCCTCACCACTTCGGGTTTGAGGGGTGAGGAGTCTATCAGAGGTTCCCAGACCTTGGCGGGTCTGAGGTTCGCATAGAGGTCGAGTTCCTTCCTTATCCTTAAAAGCCCTTTCTCGGGCCTCTTGTCGGTGGGAAGATCGTCCCACTTGGGCCCGCCGACCGCCCCCAGGAGAACGGCGTCCGATTCCTTACAGAGCTTCAGGGTCTCATCCGGTAGAGGGTCCCCGGTCTCGTCTATGGCCACACCACCTATAAGACCTTCGACGTACTCGAACCCTACTCCAAAGATCTCACTCACTGTGTCTAGGACCCGGAGGGTTGCATCCACTATCTCTGGACCTATCCCGTCCCCCTTCAGAACGGCTACCTTGAACTTACGCATGGGAGAGTATTATAAGGTAAAAAATACGTAAGCTTTAAATTTAAACCCTTTCCTCAACAAGGACCATAAGCTGAATTCCCTTGAAATTCCTTAGAAAGAAAGAACTTAATCTCCAAGGAGGTGAGTGGCATGTGTTTCTC
>JALWEK010000016.1 GCA_027014185.1 Aquificaceae bacterium | reverse complement strand
ATCTTGGACGAAACCTGGAGGACCCTGTCCATAACCGACTTGACCTGATCTATCTCCTGGGCCTCCGCGATAACCTTCTTGGCCTCCTCTATAACCTCCTGGGCCTCCTTCACGTGGTCCTCGGGTAGTTTGTCCTTGTTCTCGTTGATTATCTTCTCCAGGTTGTAAACAAGCTGGTCGAGCTGGTTCTTGGTTTCTATCAGCTCTTTCTTCTTCTTGTCCTCTTCGGCGTGGGCCTCAGCCTCTTTCACCATCTTCTCTATCTCCTCCTGGGTGAGTCCGGAGGAGGGCTGGATCCTTATGGATTGCTCCTTACCAGTTCCCAGGTCCTTTGCGGTGACGTGAAGGATACCGTCCGCATCTATGTCGAAACAGACTTCTATCTTGGGAACTCCTCTCGGGGCGGGAGGTATCCCCGTTAGGTAGAATTTACCGAGGGACTTGTTGTCCTTGGCCAGAGGTCTCTCTCCCTGGAGGACGTGGATCTCGACCTCGGTCTGGTAGTCGGATGCTGTGGTAAAGACCTCACACTTCTTGTAGGGTATGGGCGTGTTCCTGGGGATCAGGACTGTCATCACACCACCGTAAGTCTCCACTCCCAAGGATAGGGGTGTAACGTCCACGAGGAGTATCTCCTTGACCTCTCCGGAGAGAACTCCGGCCTGTATGGCCGCACCAACTGCAACTACCTCGTCAGGGTTTACACCCTTGTGGGGCTCCTTGCCGAAGAACTCCTTTATCCTCTGCTGGACGAGGGGTATCCTCGTAGAGCCTCCAACGAGCACTATATCGTCTATGTCCTCGGGCTTTAGCTTAGCGTCCTCGAGGGCCTTCTTGACTATGTCCATCGTCCTGTCTATCAGGTCCTTTATCATCTCCTCGAGGCGCGCTCTGGTGAGCTTCTTCTGAAGGTGCAGCGGCTGGTTGTTGGAGGGATCTATCGTTATGAAGGGCAGGTTGATCTCGGTCTCGAGCTTGAAGGAGAGCTCCTTCTTGGCCTGCTCGGCCGCCTCCTTGAGTCTCTGGAGGGCAGTCTTGTCATTCCTTAGATCTATTCCTGTTTCCTTCTTGAACTCCTCTATGAGCCACTCCATTATCCTCTCGTCTATGTTCGCACCCCCGAGGTGCGTATCCCCAGAGGTTGCCTTGACCTCTATAACACCCTCTCCACCTTCTAGGATAGAAACGTCGAAGGTGCCGCCACCGAAGTCATACACGAGTATCTTGACGTCAGCCTTCTTATCCAGGCCGTAGGCAAGCGCTGCGGCTGTGGGTTCGTTGAGTATCCTCAGAACCTCGAGACCAGCTATTTTACCCGCGTCCTTAGTAGCCTGCCTCTGCCTCTCGTTGAAGTAGGCGGGAACGGTTATAACGGCCTTAGTTATCTTCTCTCCGAGGTAAGCCTCCGCAGCCTCTTTGAGCTTTCTAAGTACGTGGGCTCCCACCTCCTCCGGACGAACTATCTTTCCAGCGTTTGGTATGTCGAAGGCCGCGTCTCCTTTATCGTCCGCAACAACCTTGTAGGAGACCCTCTTGGCCTCCTCTTTGACCTCGTCGAACTTCCTTCCTATAAACCTCTTGGATTCGTAAACGGTGTTCTCAGGATCGAGGACAGCTCTCCTCTTGGCAGGTTCTCCTACGAGTATCTCCTTCTCCTTAGTCCAGGAGACTACCGAAGGTGTTAGCCTAGCCCCTTCCTGGTTGGGTATTACAACAGCCTCATCCCCCATCATTACGGCAACAACGGAGTTTGTAGTCCCCAGGTCTATACCAAGTATCTTCTCTGCCATCTTTCCACCTCCTCCTTTCTCGTTCTCGAATTATTTTAGAACTTTAGTTTCTTATTGTCAAGTTTTATGAGACGAATTTTATTAACTCTCTCAAAAAACAGAATGATACCCCGAAGTAAGAGCAGCCTTGGGGAAGATCAGTCCTCCTCTACGAGTGAGTCCACGAGGCGGTCAACGTCTAGGATCTCCATGAGACCGTACTCTGTCTGGGCGACGTGGCTTACGTAGGCACTGTATCTGCCAACCATCGGGTTAGGTTCGAGCCTCTCGCTGGGAACCCTCACAACGCCCACTATGTTGTCCACCAGGACACCGGCCTTGCCGTGCTTCGAATCGAGGACCACTATCCTAGTTGGCTCATTACTCTCAGAGAGACCCAGTATCTGCTTGAGGGAGAGGACCGGTATTATCTCCCCCCTCAGGTTCATAACGCCGACGATGATGCTCGAGGTGTAGGGAACCTTCACTATGTCCAGGATCTTGGATATGGTGAGTATCTTCTTCAAAGGTATCCCGATTAGCTCGTTCTCCAGGGATATACCCAGGAACTCCTCGACCTCGGAGAGCTTCTCAGGTTTTACCTCACCTACGGGAACTATCTCAGCCATGATCTCACCTCACACAAAAGTTATAGCCCTCATCTCCCTCTTCAGTATTCCGTCCAGATCGAGTATCAAAACTACCTTTCCATCTCCGGTTATGGTGGCACCCGATATGCCCTGAACCTCACCGATTATCTTACCTAGAGGCTTGACAACAACCTCCTCGTCACCGAAGAGATCCTCGACCGTAAAGGCGACCTTCTGGCTCCCCACCTGGGATACTATCACGTAACCAACGTTGCCCCCTCCCATCTCGAGGGCCTCGCCCAGGTTTATCAGGGGTATCGTGAGCTCTCTCAGGATAAGCACCTCCTTGCCCGAGACGGTGGTGATCTGGGCATCCTCTCCCTGAATTATCTCGAGCACCGAGTATATGGGTATGGCGAAGAGTCTTCCGTTCACGGAAACGAGCAAGGACCTGATGATGCCTACGGTGAGAGGGAAGGAGAGAACTATTCTAGTTCCCTTGCCCTTCTCGGTCTCTATATCTATAGTTCCCCGGAAGGCTGAGACGGTGTTCATGACCACGTCCATACCAACGCCCCTCCCGGAGACCTCGGAGGTCTGCTCCTTTGTGGAGAAGCCGGGGTGGAATATGAGGAATAGGACGTCCTTCTCGGTCATCTTCTCCGCCCTGTCCGGAGATATTATTCCCCTCTCTAAGGCCTTCTGCTTGACCTTCTCTATATCTATACCCCTACCGTCGTCGGCAACCTCTATAAATATCCTGTCGCCGTGGTAGTAAGCGCTCAGCTTCACGGTTCCCTTCCTAGGTTTTCCAGCCTTCTCCCTCTCATCGGGAGGCTCTATCCCATGATCCACAGCGTTCCTTATCAGGTGTATGAGGGGTTCCTCGAGCTTTTCGAGGACCGTCTTGTCCATCTCGGCATCCTCGCCTTCAAGAACGAGCTCCACCTCCTTGCCGAGCATCCTAGCCAGGTCTCTGACCACCCTCGGGAACTTCTGGAAGAGCCTCTTGACCGGTTGCATCCTCGTCTTCATTACCGCGAGCTGCAGATCCCCCACTATCCTGTCGAGGGAGGAGATCACCGTCTCGAGCTCGTCCACCGTCTTCGACTGGTACTCATCGTAAAGCTTCTGAAATATCCTGAGAAGCCTGTTCCTCTCCAGAACGAGCTCCCCAACGAGGTTCATCAAGCTCTCTATCTTGTGAACGTCTATCCTGACTACCTTCTCTCCCTCACTTTTAACGACAGGTCTCTTCTCCTCCTTCTTAGGTTCCTCTCTTTTAGGCTCCTCTTTCTTCTCCTCCCTCTTTTCCTCAACCTCTGCGATAGGCTGTATAGTCTTCTCTTCCTCCTCCTCAGGCTCCTGTTTAGCCTCCTGCTCGGTCTCCCCCTTGGCCACGATCCGGTCTAAGGCCTCTATGAGCTCGGCCGGCCTTTCGTCGGGAGGGAGAAGTATGAGCTCCTCGAGGATCTCCTCTATGGGCTTGCCCTTGAGATGGGAAAAGCCGAACCTATCCAGCAGATCGTCTATGCTCTCCCCTTTCTTCTCAGGAACTTCCTCCTTGACCTCACCCTGTTCGAGATTCCTGAGCTTGTTCACGAGGTCCTGGGGCGTTTCCACATCCTCCCCCGCTTCGTACCTCTGAATAGCGGAGCGTATGAAATCTACGGCTTCGAGGATAGCGTCGTTTATCTCAGGGGTTAAGGTCAGCTCTCCGCTTCTGAGCTTTCCCAGAACGTCCTCCGCGGCGTGGGCCACCTCTACCACAGCCTTAAGGCCCAGAAAGCCGGCCCCTCCCTTGAGGGTGTGCATCGCCCTGAAGGTGGCGTTCAGAAGCTCCTCGTTCTGAGGGTCTTTCTCAAGCTCGAGTAGGTTCTCCTCTACCTTCTGGAGGTTCTCCTCCGCCTCCACCACGAACTCGTTGAAGATCTCTCTCATCTCGTCGCTTATCATGACTCCTCTCCCTTAGCCCCGAGCTTGTTCACCATCTCAAGGAGCTCCTCAGCGTCGAACTTGACTATGAAGCCGTCCGCGTTCACCCTGAAGGCCCTCTGCCTGTTAGAGTCGTCCGAGAGCGTGGTGTTCACTATCACGGGAAGACCCATAAGGCCCACCGTCTCCTTGATCTTCTTGGTAAGGGTGAGGCCGTCCATATTTGGCATTTCTATATCCGTTATCACGAGCTGGATGTAGTCGGTAATGGGCCTGTTCTCGCTTTTGGCCTTCTGGAGGTATTCGTTCAGGAGGTTCCAGGCCTCGAGGCCATCCTCGGTCATTATGACCTTATGGCCCGCACTCTCCAGGATGTCGGTTATGATCTTCCTCGCTATCGCTGAGTCTTCCGCAACGAGTATGGTATAGGTCCTCTCGGTCTTCTTCGCTTCCTCCTTGGCCTCCGCCTCACCGAAGACCTTCAGGAGCCCTATATCGTGGAGTATCCCCTCGAAGTCGAGGATTATAAGAAGCCCGTCCTCGGTATCGACAACGCCCGTGATCCTGCCCCCTAGCTGCTGGTTGAGGGTCTCGGGAGCCTTCTTTATATCCCTCCAGGATATCCTCCTTATCCTTTTCGCATCGTGAACTATAACGCCCACATTTTCTCTGAGGAACTCTAAATGTAAGAGGAACTTCTTCCTCTCGAGAGGTTCCTCTATACCTATCCATTTGGCTAGGCTCACCACCGGGATCAGCTTACCCCTTATCTCCGCCATTCCCTCCACTTCAGGAGGCATGTTGGGAACCTTAGTTATCTTGGGCATCCTTAGAACTTCCCTGACCTTGGCCACGTTTACACCAAATATCCACTCATAGACTCCTTCGGGCCTGTCCTCGTATATACGAAAGTCCACTATCTCGAGCTCGTTCTTCCCCGTTTCCAGGATGTCCGGCAGGGCTCCGGTAGCCTTCTCAGGTTTCATCCTCCGCCTCCACCTTAAGGGCTTCCGATAGCTGATCCACGATACTCTTTATCTCTTTCGATAG
>JALWEK010000015.1 GCA_027014185.1 Aquificaceae bacterium | reverse complement strand
TCTTCGAGTGTTTCCACGCATCTGTTCAGATCTTCACACTCCACCTCGAAGGCAGGCTCGCCGAACTGTTTGTATTTCTTGTCGTAGTATTCCTCTATCAGAAATCTCACTATCTCTCTGTAGTCCTTCTCCTCAAACCTCTCCATAATATACTCGAACCTCTGGGGTCCTAAATACTTTCTAATCTTCCTGACAGCTTCCAGAGCCTCCTCCTCCCAACCCTCCTCGGAGGTGTAGTCCTCGAGAATGTTCTCTACCCTTCTCTCAAGAGAGGCCTTTATCTCTATGTAAATACCCTCGTTCTTCTTATCCCACACAGGATCGGGGATGTAGAGGTTGCCTATCCTCCTGCTCTCGTCCTCCACAAAAACTAGACCCTCCCCTATCCCCCTTAGCTCTTCATACAGGAGGGAGTCGAACATCTTCTGGGAGACCTGTGACCTTATACCCACGCTCCCGAAGACGGAGCCTCTGTCCTTGGCAAGATCCTCAAGATCCAGAACGGGATACCCTTTTCTTTTGAGCTCCCTCAGGACCTTTGTCTTACCCACCCCCGTCTTCCCTGTGAGGACTAGGAACTTTATATCTTTCATTATCCTCTCCATATCCTTGAGTATGAACTGCCTGTAGGCCCTGTATCCTCCCCTGAGCCTCAGAAGATCGAGGCCCATACTGGACATGGCCTCACACATGCCCTGGCTTCTCATCCCTCCTCTCCAGCAGTAAACGATCACGTTCTCGTATTTCTCTTTTAGCTCCCTGAACTTCCTGTAGAACTCCTCCAGCTTGCGCTTTGCTATCTCTTCCCCCAGCTCCTTTGCTTTTTCAATGCCCTTGTTTCTGTAAACATAGCCTATAAGCTTCTTCTCCTCGTTTTCGAAGAGGGGAACGTTCACAGCCCCGGGTATGTGGAACTCCTCGAACTCCTGAGGGCTCCTTATATCGACGAGGATCTTCTTTTCAAACCTGTATATCTCGTGGGGGTCTATGTCTGTATAGCCCATGGGTATTAAGTTATGATTTTAACATGCACAGCAAACCCTTAATCAGGCTCTCACAGGTGAACGGGGTTAAGAAGCTCCTCAGAAAGGCAAGGCTCAACACCGTTTGTGAGGAGTCGAGATGTCCCAACATATCCGAGTGCTTCGGGAATAGAACGGCCACCTTCATGATACTCGGGGACAGATGCACCAGAGGGTGCACCTTCTGCAACGTGAAGAGGAAACACCCCTTGCCCGTTGATGAGTCTGAGTCCTACAGGTTACTGGAAGCCGTTAAGGCTCTGGGTTTAAAGTACGTGGTTATAACCTCTGTAACCAGGGACGACCTCCCCGACGGAGGGGCGGAGCATTTTGCGAGATGCATAAGGGTTTTGAAGGAGAACTTGGGGAGTGTGAAAGTGGAGGTTCTGATACCGGACTTCAGGGGAAGGAAGGAAGCCCTGGAGACGGTTTTAGAAGCTGGGCCCGACGTTCTCAACCACAACGTGGAGACGGTTCCCAGGCTTTATCCGAGAGTAAGGATAGGGGCGAAGTACGAGAGGAGCCTGAAGATACTGGAGTGGAGTAAAGAGATAGCTCCCGGTGTCCCCACTAAATCTGCCCTCATACTGGGCTTTGGGGAAAGGATCGAAGAGGTGATCAACGTCCTCAAAGACCTGAGGAAGGTAGGATGTGACTTCCTCACGGTGGGACAGTACTACGCTCCATCCCTCAAGCACCACCCCGTAGTTAAGTATTACTCGGAGGAAGAGTTCAAGGAGATAGAGAACATAGCTTACTCCCTCGGTTTCAGGTTCGTTGCCTGCGGTCCCAACGTCAGGAGCTCTTACAGGGCTCTGGAAGGATACATCTTGGGAGGTGGAACATGAAGAGGCTGCTCACGGTGCTCGTGCTCTTCGCTTCTTCCGGATGGGCCGTGGAGGTAGGCCTGAGGATAGGCTGGGCCACCATATCCGGCAAAGGGGAGGACGTGGACTTCGACCACATAGCTTCCCTGTACGCCAACGTGGACATAATCTCCTCACCGGTCTTCGAGGCCGGTCCGCAGATAACCCTGTCCTACGCAAAGAGAACCTTCTACTCCACTTACTGCTACGGATACGCTACCGCCTGCGACTACGACTTTACCTACACCTCCTTTGAGCTTAACGGATACGGAAAGCTCAAGATGGGCGTGGTGAACATCTACGGAGGGGGCGGGACCTCTCTAAATAAGCTCGCTGTCGATGTAAAGGATGACAGGACGGGTGACGTCCTTTACACACCTGCTAGCGAGACCTACGCAGGTTTCCAGGCCTTCGCTGGGCTCCAGTTCGTGTTTGGAAACATAGGGTTCGGAGGAGAGCTCAAGTACAAGAAGATAAACTCCGATGACTTCGACACCTTGAGGGCCGCTTCAGTTTTCGCCTCTATCTCTTTCTGAGAGATCCTGTATGGGGTAAACCTTTGGGGTTTGCCCCCTCTCCTTGAGCTTTCTGTAGCTTTCTATGGCCCTCAGTATGGCGTAGCCTCCCCTCACAGTGGTTGTGTAGGCAACACCGTACTGGACCGCGGCCCTCCTTATGAAGTAAGCGTCGCTCACCTCCCTTTTGCCCGTTGGCGTGTTTATTATCAGATGTATCTGTCCGTTGGTTATGTAGTCCACCACGTGGGGTCTTCCCTCGGAGATCTTGAGAATGTGCTCGGTCTCTATGCCCTTGCTTTTGAGAAACCTGTGGGTTCCCGTAGTCGCAAACACCTTGAAGCCGAGGGCTATAAAACCTTTTACAAGATCCACTATCTTCCCCTTGTCCCTGTCAGCCACGCTCACGAACACGTTACCTCTGTCAGGGAGTCTGTTCCCTGCGGCAAGCTGGGCCTTGTAAAACGCCAGGCCGAAGTCCTCGTCTATACCCATAACCTCCCCCGTGCTCTTCATCTCAGGCCCGAGGATGGGATCCACCTCGGGGAACCGGTTCCAGGGGAAGACTACTTCCTTAACGGTGTATATCTTCCTGTTTTTGGGAACGAAGTCCGAGGCTACGTGGTTTTCACCCCTTTCCAGGAGATCGAACACCTCCGGGACGAGCTCCCTCAGCTTCCTTCCCAATGCCACCTTGGTTGCGAGCTTTGCCAACGGGTACCCTATCGATTTGCTCACGAAGGGAACGGTCCTCGAAGCCCTTGGGTTCACCTCTAGAACATAGACCTCCCCCTTCGAGACCGCGAACTGGAGGTTTATGAGACCTTTTACCTCGAGAGCTCTGGCTACCTTCCTCGACTGCTCCTTTACCTTCTCGATTATCTCCTCCTCCAACGTGTACGGAGGTATGGAGGCCGCGCTGTCTCCAGAGTGAACACCCGCCTCCTCTATGTGCTCCATGACCGCTCCTATGAGGACGTCCTCCCCGTCCGCAACAGCGTCCACATCGAGCTCCACGCTGTCCTGGAGGTACTTGTCTATCAGTATCGGTCTCTCGTAGCTGACGCTTACAGCCTCCTCCAGGTACTCAAAGAGATCCCTCTCGTCATAGACTATCCTCATCGCCCTGCCGCCGAGAACGTAGGATGGCCTCACGAGGACTGGGAAACCTATCTTCTGAGCAACCTGGAGGGCCTCATCCCTGCTCTTTGCGGTCCCACTCTCGGGCTGCTTCAGTCCCAGATCTATAACCAGCTTTCTAAAGAGCTCCCTATCCTCGGCCTTGTCTATGCTTTCGGGTGATGTGCCGAGGATCTTCACACCCTCCTCCTTCAGGGGAAGGGCGAGCTTGAGGGGTGTCTGGCCCCCGAACTGGAGGACGACCCCGGTGGGTTTTTCCCTCTCGATTATTGCCAGGACGTGCTCTAAAACTATAGGCTCGAAGTAAAGGCGGTCGGCGGTGTCGTAGTCGGTGGAGACGGTCTCAGGGTTGCAGTTCACCATAACCGTTTCGTAGCCTTCCTCCTGGGCGGCAAAAACAGCGTGAACGCAGGCGTAATCGAACTCAATCCCCTGGCCTATCCTGTTCGGACCGCTTCCCAGGATCAGTATCTTTCCCTTCATTCAAGGATCTTATTTTAAACTTAAAGCTGTGCTGGGGAGGATTCTCTCTCTTTCCGGATTATCCGAAGACAGATGCTCCGTATGCGGGCTGGGCGTATCCGATGAGGAGCAGGGCTACCTGTGCGAGAGCTGCCTCGCAGACATAAGACCGTCCCATCCGATCGATTACGGGAGGATCGAGTGGATAAGCTCGTACAGGATCTTCGGAAAGTACGAGGGGGTTCTGGCTGAGGTTATAAGGCTGATAAAGTTCCGGAGCGTAAAACCTTTGGCCAGAAGGTTGGGGGAAATAGTAAAGGAGCACCTCGAGGAGTTCTTGGAAGAGGCGAGGCCGGATATTATCACCTGGGTACCCCTTCATCCCCTCAGGCTGTGGAACAGAGGCTTCGATCACAACCTGGAGATACTGAGGGGCACCGGTGTAAGGGCCGAGAGCCTTCTGGTCAGGGTGAGGTACTCCAAACCGCTCGCTTCTTTTGGGAGGGAGGAGAGGATGAGGAGGGTGAGGGATGCCTTTCGTGTCAGGAAGGAAATGATCGACGAGGTTGAGGGAAGGAGGATCCTTCTGTTCGACGATGTACTGACCACCGGGTCAACAGCATCAAGTGTGGCAGAGCATCTCCTCTCCATCGGGGCCGAGGAGGTTTTCCTCTACTGCGTGGCAAAAGAGGGCTAAATTATTGTAGGGAGGTGTTTCATGGGGCTCATGGATAGGGACTACTACAGGGAGAAACCCCAGTCTAGGAAGGAGGGGATACTTGAGAAGATAAGGAAGAACCCCGTTGCGGTGGTGATAGTTCTCCTACTGCTGCTTATCCTGATCTCGTACATCCTGTGATGTTCAGACCCAGGAACATAAAGAGGAAAGCCCAGATAGCGAAGGTCCTCGCTAAACATGGGTTCGGTTTCCTCGTAGAGAAGCTGGGCCTGGGGAGGTTCGTTCCCTTCCACTGGGGTATACTCGGCCATCCCAAGAGGAAGGAAAGGTACTCGGCTCCCGAGCACCTCAGGATGGCCTTTGAGGAACTCGGGCCTACCTTCATAAAGCTCGGGCAGATCCTGAGCACGAGGCCCGATCTGATACCTGCAGAGTACGTGGAGGAGTTTTCCAAGCTCCAGGACAGGATCCCTCCCTGCCCCACCGAGAGCATAATCAGGGTAGTGGAGGAAGAGCTCGGAAAGCCCATCGGGGAGATCTTCTCTGAGTTCGAGAAAAAACCAATAGCCTCCGCATCCATAGGACAGGTACACAGGGCGAAGCTGAAGGACGGGAGAAGTGTGGTGGTCAAAGTTCAAAAGCCTGGCGCTGAGCGCCAGATAAAGCAGGATCTGGAGATACTGGAGGAGCTCGCCCGCAGGCTCGCCCAGCACTGGGAGGTGGCGAGGCACTGGGACATAGAGGGGCTCTACGAGGAGTTCGCGTACATACTCAGGAACGAGCTCGATTACGAGAGGGAGGGAAGGAACGCAGACACCTTCAGGAGGAACTTCCTGAAGGATGAGACGGTTTACATACCCGAGGTCTTCTGGGAGTACACCACGGAAAAGGTGCTGGTTATGGAGGAGCTCCAGGGTGTGAAGCTCACCGATGTTGAAGGTATAAGATCGATGGGATACGACCCCAGAGATATAGCGAGCAGGGGAGCCATGATGTACATGAACATGTTCTTCAGGGACGGGTTCTTCCACGGGGACCCCCATCCCGGAAACTTCTTCGTCCTCACCAACGGCCGGGTCGGGATAGTGGACTTCGGTATGGTGGGTACACTGGACGACATAATGAGGGTGAACCTGCTCCAGCTACTTTACGGCATATCGAAGAGCGATATGTCTCTGGTTATGGACGCCCTGCATGACCTTGGTGTGAGGGGTGATATAAAGAAGGAGAGGCTCCTCAAGAGGGAGCTGGAGGTTTTGTTCTCGTACTACTTCTTAAGGCCGGTGAAGGAGATAAAGCTCTCGAAGATAGTCAACGAGATCTTCAGACTCACATACCGTTACAGGATAAGCCTGCCATCCGATCTATTTTTACTCTTAAAAACGGTAGGTATGGCCGAGGGGCTCCTGATGAGGCTCGATCCGGACTTCAGGATGATGAACGCCGTTTCGCCATATCTTTCGAGGAGCAGGAGGATACTGCTCTCCCCCAAGTTCATGGCCCGTCAGGCTGAGAGGAACCTGACCGTTATCTCCAAGATGCTTATGGAGTCTCCGGAGAAACTAAAGAGGTTGGCCTCCATGCTCGAGAGCGGAAGGCTGGAGTTCTCGGTAAAGTACGAGGGTGAGAAGAGACTGGTCGGAGATCTGAGGAAGGACATAAACAGACTGTCCCTGAGCATGCTCACGCTCGGCTTCATGGTCTCCATGGCCCTGATAGTCTCCGCCTACAAGCCGGGGTTCTTCAAAGCTGAGCACTTTCTGCTTATGAGCGGCGCTATAGTTCTGGCCTTCTTCGGTGGACTGATGTTCAAGATAATAAGGGAGGGCGCCTGAGGATTTTCAGGCACTTGAAGTGAAGGAGACCTCTCTAACGAACTCCTCGCAGAGTCTGGTTATATCCCCTGCCCCCATGAAGAGGAGGACATCCTCCTGCCTGAGCTCCTTGGTTAGCATATCGAAGAGCTTTTCTTTGTCTTCCACGTAAGTTGCTCCTGTCCTCTCCGCAAGCTGGGAGGAGCTGACGTTGTACACGTTCCTCTCGCTCGCCGGGTATATCTCGAGGAGGAAGAGCCTGTCGGGCTCCCTCAGGACTTTGACGAAGTCCTCGAATAGGTGGTAGGTTCTCGAGTACCTGTGGGGCTGAAAGACCATAACGAGCCTTTTCTTCGGGTACATCTCCCTTATCGTGTCCAGGACGGCCCTTATCTCCGTAGGATGGTGGCCGTAGTCATCGTAGATCGGAACATCGCCAAAGTAACCTTTCAGCTCCATCCTCCTCTCGGCGTTCCTGAAGTTCTCCAGGGAGCTCTTTATAACCTCGAAAGGTATCCCCAGCTCCAGGGAAACGGCTATCGAGGCGAGGGCGTTGTAAACGTTGTGCTTCCCGCCTATACCCAGATGGATACTGCCCAGGTCCACCCCCTTCCAGAGGACCTCGAAGGTGTACCTGCCCTCCCTTATCCTCAGGTCCGCGCCCCTAACCTGGGCCCCTTCGCCCATGCCGAAAGTGATCACCCTCTTTCCAGAGCCGCTCACAGCTCTGAGGACGTTCTCATCGTCCGAGTTGGCCACGCAGAACCCGTAGAAGGGAACCGAGCTCGCGAATCTGGAGAAGGCCTCAACAACATCGCTGAGGTCCTTGTAGAAGTCCATATGTTCCCTGTCTATGTTCGTGATCACCGCAACTACGGGGGAGAGCTTAAGGAAGGAGCCGTCGCTCTCGTCGGCTTCTGAAACCAGAAGGTCCCCCTTCCCCAGCTTGGCGTTCCCTCCGAGCCTCTGAAGTATCCCGCCTATGATGACGGTAGGATCGAAGCCGGCCTCCTCGAGTATGTGGGCTATCATCGAGGTGGTGGTGGTCTTACCGTGGGAGCCGCTCACCGCTATCCCCTCCCTAAGCTTGAAGAGCTCCGCGAGCATCTCCCCTCTCGGGATCAGGGGAATACCCATCTCCCTGGCCCTCTGCAGTTCGGGGTTGTCCTCCCTGACTGCGGAGGAGTAAACGACCACCTGAACGTCCTTCTCCAAGTTGTCGGGGGAATGGCCGATGTAAACCTTGGCTCCCTTCTTCCTGAGGAGTTTTGTGTTCTTGTTCTCCTTTATGTCCGAACCGGAGACGGAGTAGCCCATCTCCAAAAGTACCTGGGCTATCCCGCTCATACCAATACCCCCTATCCCCACAAAGTGAAGCCTCTTTATTTTTTCCCTGAGCATCCGATTCTAAATTGTATATAACACAAAACGCAGATATGAGAGTGGGGGTCTTGGTCCTCGGCTTCTTAACTTGGGTTATTCTCCTTGGTATATCGTCTGCCCAGCCGATAACGGAGCTCTTGAAGGAGTACGAGGAGGCCTCCGAGCTTTACAGGAAGACCAGGAAGGAGAGCCTCGGGCACGTGATAATCTTCAGGAGGGAAGATCTTGAGAGGATGCAGGCCTACAGGCTCGCCGATGTTCTGAGATCTCTTCGGTTCTTCACCCTGTCCAACAACAGGTTCGGAATACTGACCCTGAACGAGTACGGAGGCCAAACACCCATACCCAAGCACATAAGACTTTACATAAACGATCACGAGGTATCATCCCTCCACACGGGATCCCCATTCCTAGTGTGGGAGAACTTCCCGATCGACATAGTGGAGCATATAGAGATATACCAGGGTATAGGCGCCATAGAGCTTGGGAACGAGCCCGCGACCCTCATACTCAAGATCTATACGAAGGAGCCCGCCAGGGAAAATGCGAGAACCCTGAGGGGAAGCCTTACATCTAGAAGGGGCTACGGAGGGGTATTCTACTCAGCGGAGGAGGTAAGCTCCAGCTTCTCCTACATATTCCTGATCTCAGACGGAAGCGATAACAGGAAGAACTACACACTCGGAGGTCAGAAGCTCTCGAGGGACGCCTTCTACAGGTACGCCTTCCTGGGACTATACTTCGAAAGGGCAAAGCTGGAACTGGGCTACGGTTTCGTTAAGAAAAAACCCTTCATGGGCTTCGCCCTCGATGGGGTTGCCGAGGAGGGTTACACGAAGGCGGAGGACATATACCTCTCCTTAACTGCTTACCTGTCGAAGGACAGATCCATGAAGGCCGTTTTCTCCATAGACAACCACAGGAGGAAGCACTACGAGAAGAGCTCCAGCGGTCTGTTCATACCTGTGTTCTTCGATCCGGACCCGCTGAAGAACCCGAAGGACTTTTACGAGAACGCCTTCTTCAACAAGGTGGACCTTTACCTGTCCAAGGAGTTCAGGTCCAAGGAGAACAAGCTCCTCACGGCAGTATCCTACAAGCTCTACAACTCGAACATAGATTCGAGGCGTTACACACGCCTCAACGGTGATGTTGTGAACGTGGGCAGTACCGTACCCTTCAACAGGCAAGAGATATACTCACTGATACTCGAAGACCAGCTCTCACTGAGCGAGAGAAACCTCCTGATAGGAGGTATCAAGATAGATAAGTACTACCGGAACGGCGGGTTTGAAGACTTCCTGGAGTACATAGTCAGGGCAGGCTACATCTCGGTGATAAACGAGAACCTCTCGGTGAAAGGTTTCATATCTAAGAGCTACATCCCTCCGTACTTCTACGATACAGAGATTTCTGGAAGGGACCTAGATCCTATGGAGATCCCCTTCTCCGTATCGGTCGAGGGGATGCTAAAGTACGGCAGGCTTAACCTATCCCTCGGCGGAAGTTACGTCAGGGTAGAAAAGGCCATAGTGCCTGACAGCATGGGACTCCTCACTAACTCGGACAGGACGATAGAGGCAAAGCCCGTCTTCCTATCCCTAGACTACCTTTTCTCAGAGAGGGGGAAACTATCCGCCGGTGTCAGCAGCTTCATAGACCCGGATGTAAAAACCTCTCCTACCTTCGGAGGTTTTGTGAGGGTACTCGCTTCCATAAGGAGGTTCGATCTGTTTTCCGAACTGGTTTACAGGAACGGCTACACCTTTAGGGGAAAGAGAGTGAGCGATGGCTACGACCTTTCTGCAGGGGTGTCCTACCGGATCTGGAAAGACCTGTCCGTTAAGCTGAAAGGGGAGAACCTGCTCGGAAAGGCGAGTGAGACGCCGTACCTCATATACCAGACGGGAGACGTTGTGAGCTTCCCGGTTAGTGAGAGGACGCTCTACCTGTCTGTGGACTGGGTATTCTGATGCGAAAAGTGCTTTTGGGACTGCTTGTTGCCTTAATTGCCTTCGGGGCTCCCGTGGGAGGGAAAAGCCCGGAAGAACTCGAGGCGAGGATCTTGGAGAAGATCTTTACCGACCTGATCGGCAAGGAGAGGGTACGGGTTCTCATACTCGGAGATAAGGAACGTACGGTCTCGAAAAGGTTGAGGATTTTCTCAGAGAAGATAGATCAGGTGGGGAGCTGTGAGGATGCGGACATCGTTCTCCTGGCGGGGAGGTTAAAGGATGGGCTCCCCGAGGTGTGTGGGGATAAGCCCCTCTTTTCACTAAGGAGGGAGGACGTGTTCAAATTCGAAAGTTGCGTGGGGGCTTTCTACTGGAAGAAGGGAAGGCCCAATATCCTCCTGATAAGGGAGAGGCTCGAGGAGAGGAAACTCTACCTGCCGCCCGAGTACAACAGGTATATGGAGAGCTTCAGAAGCCTATCCCTAAGGTCAGGAGGGGGCATGTGAGGATAGGGGACGCGAGGTTCAACCTACCTCTGATGTTCCTAGCTCTCGCCTTCGTTGGATCTTCTATGGTGGTTTACCTCGCCTCGGAGAAAATAGAGCGCAGGGTAGAAGATCGGATAATCTCCGAGGTGGTATCCATAGTGGGCAGCATGTTCAGAAACATCGTCGAAGATCTGCTCAGTAAGGTCGGTGACGAGGACGTGGTGATAGCCCTCTTCCATAACGATCAGCTGAGAAGGGACGTGGAGAGAGCCCTCTCTATGATGGTCACTCAGGAGATAAGGTACGTTTACATAGTTTACAGGGACGAGGAGGGAAAGTTCAGGTTCCTGGCGGACGGATCGAAGGAAGACAAGGCGGAGCTCGGGGAGAAGTTCGATGTCTTCAGGGAGGAAAAGTGGTTGGAGGCTTTAAGGAAGGGTAAGGAGGTCGTCATACTCCAGGAGGGCCTGAACAGGGTTGGCGCCACCTACATAATGCCCATAGTTCAGAGGGGAAGGGTGAAGGCCCTGCTGGCCGCGGACTTCTCGGTGGAAAGGATACAGGAGCTGAGAGGAACCCTCGGCGTAGTGAGGAACGCCACGAGTAGCGTGGCTGTCGCCTCCGTTCTTCTGCTGATCTTGAACATCTACCAGTATCAGAGGAAGAAGAGACTCGAAAAAGAACTCTACAGAGACCAATTGACCGGACTCTACAACAAGGCTTACCTCGACTCGGAGAACTTCACTCTGGACCTCAAGAGCTATTATCTGGCGCTCATAGACGTCGATGACTTCAGGAAGGTGAACACCACCTACGGTGAGGAGGTGGGAGATCTGGTTCTCATGGAGCTCGCTACAGTTCTCAGGAGCACGGTTCCGGAGGGGAGCTTGATAGTGAGGTATGCGGGGGAGGAGTTCCTAGTCCTCTTCCCAAAGGATAAGTTCGAGGACAAGGTGGAGTTCCTAAGGTTTCTCGAGACCGTAAGGGAAAAAGTGAAGAACATAACCTTCATGTTCGACAGCGTCGAGGTCCGTGTGAAGGTCTCCATAGGGGCCAACGTGTCGCCTGAGAGGAGCAGGTCCCTCGAGGAGGCTATAAGGGGTGCGGATTCTGCCCTTTACAGGGCAAAGAGGCTGGGCAAAGATAGGGTGGAGGCCTACGACGAGGCCGTTGAGGAGAGGCAGAAGAGGCTATCTGCAACCGAGGTGATGGAGGCCCTCAGCAGCGGTAGGGTTGTGTGTCACTACCAGCCCATAGTGGACCTGGAAAAGGGAGAGGTAATCCACTACGAGGCCCTGGCGAGGATACTCGATCAGAACGGTAACGTTCTTCCACCGGGTCTTTTCCTCGAGGACATAAAGGGAACCTTCGTTTACACGAGGTTCGTGAAGGAGATAATAGAGATAAACAGAAGGCTGCTGAAGGAGAGGGAGGACCTGAGGGTGAGCATAAACCTCCTGCCAACGGACATGACCGATGAGAACGTGGTGGGGCTCCTCGTCTCGTTGGAACCGGATGTCAGGAGGAGGATGCTCCTGGAGATAACCGAGGTGGAGGGCATACCCTCCTTCGACAAGGTAAGGATGACCCTCGACAGCCTGAGAAGGCTCGGTTTCAGGATATGCATAGACGACTTCGGCGCAGGTTACTCGAACCTGGTGAACATAACCCAGATGCGCGTAGACTACCTGAAGATCGACGGGAGCATAGTGAAGGACGTTGATAAGAACAGGACCTCTTACCTCCTCGTGAAGATGGTCTCCGAGTTCTGCAGTGAGGTAGGTGTGAGGGTGATAGCGGAGTACGTGGAGAACGAAGAGATACTCAAAAAGCTTAGGGAGGTGGGCGTGAGGTACGGGCAAGGTTACCTGCTCGGCAAGCCCAAGGAAATATAGACACAAAACAAATTTTTGATAAAATAGGACGCCAGTATGGCAGCGGTAGGGGGGGCTGAAAACGTAGCAACCGCCACGGTAGATATACATACGTTATTCCTCCACATAGCGGTAATCTTAATTTCCGGTAAGCTATTTGGAACCCTCTTCAAGAAGTTAGGAATACCTGCAGTTCTCGGAGAAGTCTTCGCAGGAATAATCTTAGGGCAGAGCCTACTTGGAATAATTCCACTTAGCGATGCGATAAAAGTTCTTGCAGAGCTCGGTGTTATCCTTCTTCTCTTCGAAGTGGGGCTTGAAGCTGATATACATATGCTCATACGCGTGGGTCTATGGTCAACGCTGGTAGCTATAGTGGGAGCCGTTCTACCTTTTGCAGGCGGGTTTTTGATTTCATACTACATGTTCGACCTTCCCCTAATAAGCTCACTATTCATAGGGGGCGCACTGACGGCGACAAGCATAGGTATCACTGTGCGGGTCCTCACCGATCTGAACAAACATAAAGCCAGATTTGCCCAGATAGTTCTGGGCGCCGCCGTTTTGGACGACATTCTCGGTGTGGTAATCCTTGCCGCCCTCTATGAGTTCTCAAAGACGAAGGAGGTAAACGTAGAGGCCACGACAAGCTTAATGTTGCACATAGCCGTTTTCTTCATAGTTGCCCCTGTCGTGGCACGCCTACTTGCGAAGTTCATATCCTTTATGGTTGAAAAGCTGAACGAACCGGACGTCGTGCCCGCTTCTATACTCTCGCTTATACTCGCCGTGGGTTACGCTTCATACAGGGTGGGTTCGCCTGAGATACTCGGTGCTTTTACAGCAGGGCTCGCCCTGTCAAGAAGATTCGCGGTTCCCTTTGCAGCCTTTCTGAACCTCAACGAGAAGATAGTCCATAGGGTTGAAGAAGGTATCTTGCCTCTTGTAAACATCATGGCTCCCGTCTTCTTCGTTTCGGTCGGGCTGGCCCTGAATCTGAAAGCTATAGATTTTTCCTCAGCTGACTTCTGGATATTTTCTTCACTGCTAATAGCAGTTGCCATAGTGGGGAAGGTATCTGCAGGTTTCGTTGTGCCTGCTTCCTTTAAGGAACGCTTGGGCATAGGTCTATCCATGATGCCCCGGGGTGAGGTAGGCCTGATATTCGCCGAGTTCGGTAGAAGCTTTAACGCTATAGATAGCGTGGGATATGCGGTAATAGTGTTCGTTGTGGCTATAACAACCCTGATCGCTCCTATACTTCTTAAATTAAATTTCCGAGGTGATGAAGGTTGAAGAGTTCGATTACGAGCTTCCCGAAGAGCTGATAGCCAAGTATCCGGTAGTTCCAAGGCACAACGCCAGGCTGATGATCCTGGAGAGGAGGTCCCAGAGTATAAAGCACGACGTATTCTGGAATCTGCCTGACTATCTTGAGGAGGGAGACCTTCTTGTATTCAACGATACCAAGGTAATACCTGCGAGGCTCTACGGGAGAAAGCCCACCGGAGGCAGGGTGGAGATCGTCCTGACCGATTACGTTAAGCCGGACCTCTGGAAGGCTCTCGTGGGAGGCAAGAAGATAAGGAAGGGGCTTAAGGTGGAGGTAGCTCCCAACTTTGGGGTTGAGATCCTCGAACATATAGAGGAGGGGAAGTTTCTCGTCAGGCTCATCGGAGACGATCCACTGAAGCTGATAGACAGGTACGGCCACATACCCATCCCTCCGTACCTGAAAAGGGAAGAGGAGGATATAGACAGGAAGTACTACCAGACGGTGTTCGCAAGGGAGGAGGGAGCGGTTGCCGCGCCCACAGCCTCGCTCCATTTCTCGGAGGAGCTCCTGAGAAAGCTGGAGGATAAGGGGATAAAGAGGGCCTTCGTTACCCTCCACGTGTCCTACGGGACCTTCAAGCCCGTTAAGGCGGATAAGGTGGAGGAGCACTACGTGGAACCGGAGTACGTAAAAGTCCCGGAGGAGACTGTTGAGTTGATCATGGAAACCAAGGAAAAGGGCGGGAGGGTGGTTGCCGTGGGCACTACGGTGGTCAGAGCCCTAGAGCAGACCCCCTTCAAGTCCTACGAGGGCTGGAATGACCTGTACATATACCCAGGGTTTGAGTTCAGGGTGGTGGACGCCCTGATCACCAACTTCCATCTCCCGAGGTCCTCACTCCTGTTCTTGGTCTGTGCCTTCGGCGGCAGGGATTTTGTCCTCAGAGCTTACCGCGAAGCGGTCCTTAAAAAGTACAGGTTTTACAGCTACGGGGACGGTATGCTTATACTCTGATCCCATGGTAAAGCTCCTGCTTCTTCTCTTCCTGATAAGCGCCGTATCCTACGTGGACAGGATAAACATAGCCGTTGCCGGGAAGGGGATGATGGAAGAGTTCGGAATAGACCAGGTAAGGATGGGGATCCTCTTCTCGGCGTTCGTGCTCGGGTACGCCCTCTTCCAGATACCCGGTGGTGCTCTGGCGGACAGGTTTGGTGGAAAGCTAACCCTTTTTGTAGCTCTCATCTGGTGGTCTTTATTTACGGGTCTGACAGGGGCTGTTGGAGAGATATCGGCAACTTTTGGTCTTGATCTCCTGGCTTTAACCGCCCTGGTTAGGTTCCTGGTCGGGGTTGGAGAGGCGACCGCCTTTCCCTCCTACAACAGGCTCGTTGCCTCAGAGCTGCCTCCTGAGAAAAAAGGTCTGGGTATGGGTGTCTCCATAGGCGGTATAGGGATAGGGGCCGCGCTGACTCCACCTATCGTCGTATGGGTCATGGAGGTGTTTGGGTGGCGCTGGGCCTTCTATCTATCCGCGCTCGTGTATGTTTACTACTCCTGGTTCTTTCTCTACCTGACGGAGGTCAGGGGAGTTAATCTCAAGGAGAGCGCTATCCTTACCACGACTCCCTTCATAGCCCTGACCTTGGGATCCTTTGCCGGCGGTTACATCACCGATAGATTGACCCTCGCCCTCGGAAGATTGAAGGGCAGGATACTCTTCACAGCCTCTTCGATGAGCCTTGCAGGCCTTTTCATAATCCTGGGTAGCACGGCGGCCTCTCCCCTCCAGGCTGTCCTCTACCTATCCCTGGGTGCCTTCTTTCTCTTTCTATCCCTCGGGGCCTACTAGGCTCTCCCCATAGACATATCAAACCCGAACGCTGGGAAGGTATCGGGTGTGATGAACACCGGAGCCAACATAGGAGGCACCATATCACCCACACTAACCCCGCTTATAGCTCAGAGCCTCGGATGGCAGCACGCTATAAACTTCTCAGCACTGATGGCCTTCCTGGGCGCCCTTCTCATACTCGGATGTGCGAAGAGGGAGGGCTAGGAGGTCCGCTCGTTCAAGGAATGTATATCACCACGTCCCCCTTCCCGTTCAGCTTAGCCTGACAGGAGAGACGTTCCCTCTCTTCAAGACCCATCTCCTCTATAGTCTCCTCCTCCTCGAACTCGGGAGGGTAGAGGTTCTCCATACCTTCAAGGACTATAACCTTGCAGGAGGTGCACTGTCCGTGCCCACCGCAGGCGCTGTCCAGCTCGTAACCGTGCCTGTAAAGTATCTCCATTATGCTCTGGTTCTCTATACCCTCAAACTCCCTGTTCAGGTTCAGAACCCTCACTCTGGGCACGCTTGATGACCTCCTTCAGCCTATCCTCGAGAACCTTCACAGACTCCTCAATGTCCTCCCTCTGGGAGGAGGCGAGCCTTGGAAAGTCGGTTATCTCTATCGTCTCCAGTATAGGTTTTCTATCCCTGTCGTAGATTATCCCTATCCACACTCCGTATATGCCCGTTTCCCTCCACTCGGCGGGCTGGGTCTTTGACTCGTAGTAGATCCTTACCTGCCCCTCGCCGAGGACATCGAGTATAACCTCCCTATCCTCCAGGGTTATGGGGACCTTGTTTATGTATATGGTGTGTTCTTCTCCTTTATCTAATAAGTCCTTGAGGGCGTGGAGTATCTCGGTAAGTATAGGAACCGCGTTCATCAGCACAGGAGCTCCTCCAGCCCGCGGTTGTACTCGGCCCAACTCTTTATACCCTCAAGCCTACTGACCAGCTCTCCTCCTTTGAAAAAGAGTACCACCGGGGCGAAGTAAACCTTGAGCTCGGAGAGCTCTTCGACCTCGTCAATATCGCACCACAGGAAGGGTACCCTCTCCCCAAAAGTTCTTGCGAGTTCAGGGAATACAACGTCCACGTCGAAGATCTCCTTTATCTTTGAAAAGTCCTTCTCGGATCTTACGTATAGAACGAAGGTCTCCCTTCTCTCGATGAGTTCCTTCAGCTGTCCCCGTCCGATCTTTTCAAGTTCCTCGAGCCTTTCCATCTTTCCTCTTAACCTCCAGACCCCAGGCCCTCAGCTGCTCGGCGGCCATCTCGACGAGCTCAGGTATCTTGGCCTCTATCTCTGGAGATAGGTCTGTCCCGAGCTCTATGGTTTTTGGCTCTATACCCATAACCACTATCTCCTCTGGACCCCTGCCCTTGAGCTCGAGTATGCCGAGAACATCCTGGAAGCCCAGCTCATGCATCGAAACCTTCCTCTTGAAGTACCCCCTCACCTCTTCTCCCCGCAGGTTGTAGAGCGTTCCCGGTGATTTCCCTCCGGAGACAGCATCGAGAACTAGAAGCCTCTCCGCGTCCTCTATAAAGTAAAGAAGGTCGAGCCCTAGAGTCCCTCCGTCTATCAGCTTCACACCGTCGGGAAGCGCGTAGTCTCTGTGGAGAACCTCGAGAGCTCTCACCCCGAGGCCCTCGTCCGAGAGGAGTAGGTTTCCTATCCCCAGGACCACTACCATACCAGGAGCGTACCGAAAACCAACATCAGGGCCCCAACCAGCTTAGCGAGATGATCCCTCATCAGGAATCCTGCCGCCATACCCGACAGATGGAGCATCGAGGTAGAGGTGATGAAGCCCAGCATATACGAGAGAGGAGATAGAGTAGCCGGCATCTCAACCCCGTGGAGATTCCCGTGAACAAGCCCTGAGAAAGCTACCACCGGCAGGGCCCAGTTCAGTGCAGCCTCTCCCTTAAG
>JALWEK010000014.1 GCA_027014185.1 Aquificaceae bacterium | reverse complement strand
TCTCAGGGCACTCTCGGCGAGGGCCTCGGCGCAGGGGTAGCCGTACTTCTCCAGAAGGTCCTTCTCCAGCGAGCCTGAGTTCACACCAAGTCTAACAGCTATACCCTTGCACTTCGCCTCCTCAACTATCTCCTTTACGATCTCCTCCTTGCCTATGTTTCCCGGATTTATCCTTATACCCTGGACGCCCTTTTCCATGGAAAGAAAGGCGTAGGAAGGGGCGAAGTGTATGTCCGCTATAACCGGTATCGGGCTCTTCCTGACTATCTCCTCCAAGGCCTCGACGTCTTCCTGATGGGGAACGGCCACCCTGACTATCTCACATCCGGCCCTGTAGAGCCTGTCTATCTGATCTAAGGTCGCGTCCACATCGTGGGTCTTGGTGGAGGTCATCGACTGGACAACTACGGGGGCGTCTCCCCCGATCTTCACGTTGCCCACACTTATCTGGCGGGTTTTTCTCCTCTCTACCATAGAGGATAAGATAGACCTAAAACCTTATTTGGAAAGCTCTTCCAGGTCCTTTATGAGGGTATCTATGTCTATCGCGGGCATCGTGAGCGTTCTTATCGTTCCCCTCGAGCTGAGCTCGATGGCCATCTTCACTACGGTGTCGTTGTCCGGAGCCTCGAGTATGTTCACGAAGTCGTAGGGGCCCATCACCGCGTACTGTGCAATTATCTTTACCCCGAACTTCTCCATAACCTCCTTATCGACCTCTTTGATCCTCTGGGGCTTGTGCTTCAAAGTTTTGGCGCCTTCGTCCGTTAAAGTTGTGAGCATCACAAATACAGGCATGACCTCCACCTCCTATTAAAATTCTATCACCTGGAGGGCCTGAAGGCTCTGACCTTGTCCTCGTAGGTATCTATGAACGCCCCACCGATGAGGTCTATGCAGTAAGGTATTGCCGGAAAGACGGCGTCCAGACACAGCCTTATGGACTGTGGTTTCCCGGGAAGGTTCACTATGAGGCAGTGTTTTCTTATACCTGCGGTCTGCCTCGAGAGTATGGCTGTTGGGACCTGTTCGAGGGACACCCTCCTCATGAGCTCTCCAAAGCCCGGGAGCATCTTCTCACAAACGGCCTCGGTAGCCTCTGGTGTAACGTCTCTGGGAGCGGGACCCGTTCCGCCCGTTGTCAGTATTAGACTGCATCCGACCTCATCCACCAGCTCTTTGAAGGTTCTCTCTATGAGCTCCCTTTCGTCCGGTATCACCCTGTATTCGATCCTGTACGGGGTCTTTATAACCTCCTTGAGGTACTCTATGATCGCCTTGCCGCTTATATCTTCGTACTCCCCCCTGCTCGCCCTGTCCGAGATAGTTACCACGCCTATGATAGCTTCCATAGGGATATTTTAACTACGGCTCCACCACCACACAGTGATATGGATCTATGTACTTTGAGACAGCCTTCCTTACCTCTTCGGTGGTTACGTCTTCTATCCTCTTGGGAAACTCCTCGTCCATCCTCCATCCGAGGCCCATGACCTCGTAAAAGCCGAGGTACCACGCCTGTCTGAGCCTGGTCTGATGGTCTAGCAGGAAGTCCCCCACTATCTTCCTCTTTGCGAGCTCCACGTCCTCGTCGGTGAGTTCGGGATCTCTGATTAGGGAGACCATGTCCTTTAGGGCCTCTTCCTTCTTTTCCGGGGAGGTGCCTATGTAAGAAAAGAGCCTGGGCGAGGAGATCCTGGTCGGGTAGAAGGCGTAGGTGGCGTAAGCGTAACCCCTCTTCTCCCTAAGTTCCCTAAAGAGTATGGAAGTCATCCCGTCCCCAAGGGCGCTCGAAAGGACCTTGAAGGTGAAGTAGTCCTCGGAGGTTCTCGGGGGGGCGTTGAAGGCACAGAGGATCGTGGCCTGGGTCCCCTCCCTCTTCACCCGCACGATCTCGCTCTCATTTATGGGGTTTTCTTCCTCTCTCAGGCTTATCAAACCCTTCTCTATATCGGAGAAAGTTCTCTCCAAGAGTTCAAGAACTTTTTGAGCTTCTACGTCCCCCACTATGCTGACCACCATGTTTCCCCCTCTCCTGAGTTCCGAGAGCCTTCGGATAAGGTCGTCCCTACCTATCTCTTTAACGCTCTCCTCCGTCCCCAGCGGGGAGTTCTCGTAGGGTGTCCCTTTGTAGGTTAGCTTTCTGAGGTTCTCCATCGCAAACTCCATACCCCTCTCCCTCTTCGACCTTATGGAGACTATCGTGTTCTTTTTCTCCCTCTCTATGTCTTCCTCCCTGAAGAGCGGTCTTTCTATAACGTCTTTGATCACATCCAGACCTTTCTCCAGGCCTTCTACCCTCGTTGCAAAGCCTATCTCGGAGAAGTCATCTCCCGAGGAGGAGTATATGTAGCCCCCGTAGTTCTCGAAGGGCAGGGATATATCGTACGAGCTCGGATACTTCTCGCTCCCCTTAAGAAGTAGGGTAAAGAGTAGGTGGGTCTCCCCCTTTTTCTTCTCTCCGTGCTGCCCGCCCCTGAAGAAGACAACACCGGAGACTATCCCTTTCCCCTTAGTTTCCTTCACTATGAGCTTAACCCCGTTGGGGAGAACTTTTTCGACCACACCGGCACCTCCGAAGGCGAGGCTGAAAGCTAATGCCAGGAGAAGGAAAAGGCCCGGCATTACTCCCTTTCCTTCTCGACCTTTATCTTGTAACCTTCCTTACCTGCGTAGTACCCTGCCGCTCCACCGGCAACGGCACCTGCACCCAGGAGGGCGAGCTCCACACAGGAGGTTAAAAACAGAGAGCTCGCGAGGATAAGGGATATTATCGCTATCTTCCTCATGCTCAATATTTTAATCCTTTTCCCTCTCGACCTTTACCTTGTAGCCTTCCTTACCCGCGTAGTAGCCTGCCGCTCCACCGGCAGCAGCCCCCACCATGAGGGAGCACCCGCTGATGAGCACGGACAGTGCGAGGAGAAGAAATATAACTTTCATCTCTCACCTCCTTTCGGGAGCATGAGAACCTCCACGTAGTTCCTGTCCTGTATGTACCTTTCGTAAACTCTCATAAGGTCAACCTTCCTAACCTTCCTGATGTTGTGTTCGAAGTACCTGTAAAAGTCCAGGTCCTTTACCACCGTGTACGAGTACCCTATATCGTAAGCCTCACCCTCAACCCTCTCCTCCTCAAAGATCCTCGAGCTTATTATCCTCTCCTTAGCCCTATCAACCTCTTCGTCAGTAAGATCGCTATAAAGACGCTCCATAAGTTCAAAAACCTTTCCCTTGACCTCCTCGTACCTTTCCGGATCGAAGGTGGCGCTGATGACGTACATGTTGTCCCTCGGCCTCCCCAGGTCGCCCGTGAAGAAGGAGTAAACGAGACCCTTTTCCTTCAGCTCCCTGTAAAAGAGAGAGGTCCTCCCGCTTCCCAGTATCTCATCGAGGACAACAAGGCCGTAGTAGTCCGTTTTGCCTATCGCCGGAACCCTCCAGCCTATTATCCAGTAAGCCTTTTGGACTCTAGGATCTTCTAACTTCTCGAACCTCGTCCGGGTTAGCTCTGGCTCCGAGGGTATCTGAACCTTGGGAACAGGCCTCCCCTCCTCCTTCCCGAAGGTCTTCAGGACCTCCTCCTCTACCTCCTTGGGGTCCACGTTCCCGACTACAACTACTGCCATGTTTCTCGGCTGATAGAAACTCCTGTAGAAGTTAAGGAGCTGCTCTCTCGTGAACCTCCTTATAGTCTCCTCGAAGCCTATTACGGGAAACCTGTACGGAGAGACCTTGTAGGCAGTCTTTTCGAACGTCTCCCATAGGATAGTGGAAGGGTTGTCCTTTCCCCTTCTGAGCTCCTCTATGACTATCGGTTTCTCCTTTTCTATCATATCCTCGTCCAGGATGGCCTTCAGGGTGAGCTGGTAGAGGACCTCGAGGGCCTGCCTCCAGTAGGGGGCCGCTATCTCTATGTGGTAGTAGGTGAAATCTTTAGAAGTTCCGGCGTTTATGTTCCCTCCGAGGCTCTCCACTATCCTGTCTATCTCGCCGTAGGGATACTTTTCCGATCCGTTGAAGAGCATGTGTTCTAAGAAGTGGGCCATACCTTTCTCGTCGTACTTCTCGTAAACGGAACCCACCCTGAACCAGACGTGGAGGGCAACAGCCGAGGTGTCCTCCCTCGGCTTTACTATTAGCTTCGCACCGTTAGGCAGATCCCTTATGTAGAGCTCCTGAGCGAGTGCCAGGCCCATGATGAACACCTCCAGAATTAGGAAGAGCAAGAGCCTCATACCCTTATCTCTCCCCTAAGCCTTTCCCTCACGAACTGGGGGATAGACACGAGCTTCCCTTCCCTCACCATACAGTGTTTTGTTCTGCCCTCCGCCCTTATCTCCTCTCCGACCTTCACCTTGTAGGAGAACTCGAATACGTATCTGTCCATATCCTCGAGCTCGAGCTCGACCACCACCTCCTCATCGTAGTGTATGGGCTTTTTGTACTTGCAACACGCCTCCAGGAGGACCACCTCGTACCCCATCTCCCTTATGCTGCTGTATGGCATCCCGAGCTTTCTCAGGAACTCGCCCCTAGCCTCTTCGAACATCCTGAAGTGGTTGGAGTGGTGAACCACGCCTTGGGCGTCGGTTTCGTAGAACTGGATCCTCCTCTTGTAGAGCATATAACTATGTTAATTTACTTCTGCAATCTGCACACACCCCGAATATCTCGAGCCTGTGATGTAGGGGCTGGAAGTTGTACTCCTCACAGACCTGGTCCTGTAGCTTCTCTATGTCCTCGTTCACGAACTCGATTATCTTTCCACACTCCACGCAAACCAGATGGTCGTGATGGGCCTTCCCGGCTACGAACTCGTATATCGTCCTGTTCCCCTGCTTTATGACCTCCTTTATCACACCGAACTCCTGAAGGAGTTTTATGGTCCTGTATATGGTCGATCTTGAGACGCTCCTGTCAGCCTGGGTAGCTATCCAGTTCACGAGCTCCTCCACCTCAAAGTGCTTCCCGTAGCTGGCTATAAGGTCTATAAGGTTTAACCTGCTCTGGGTCACCTTCATGTTCTTCTTCTTCAGGAACTTGGTGAACTCCCTCTTTATCTCGTTGAGACTGACACTCATTACGGAATAATATAGTAAGTCTCATTATCAATTACAACCACTTTTCAAAAGCCTCTCCACCTCGGCCCTGAGCTCAGAGGTTATCTCCTCGTAGCTCTTCCCCTCAGGATAAATCGGTTTGCCTATCCTCACCTTGAGCTTTACGGGCTTTGGGAACCTGTCGTGTATTGACATAGACTCGTATGTACCTACAATGCCCACGGGAACTATCGGGACGCCGAGCTCCTTTGAGAGGATAGCGATCCCTTTCTTGAACTCAAGCAGTTCCCCGGTCCTGGTCCTGGCCCCCTCGGGGAATATGACCACAGCCTTACCCCTCTTCAGAACCCGGGCTACCTTCTGGAGGGACTCCCTCAGCTTCCTGTTTATGTTCACCGTTATAACGTGTGCCAGCTTCCCGAAGAGAGAGGTTATCGGGTTCCTGAAATAAACCTCCTCTCCAAGGAAATAGAGGTCCTTACCTACCCTCTCGGGCATGAGGGCGGCTATCAGGAAGGCGTCCAGGTAGCTTGCATGGTTGGGGGCCAAGATGAAGGGCTTTTCGGGTAGGTTCTCCACACACTCGATCTGGGCCCTGTTGTAGATCTTGAAGAAGACCTTAAGGAGCAGTCTCCCCAGCCTGAAGATGAGGGGATAGTCCGTGGGTTCGAAGGGTGGAGCTTGTTCGAGTATCTCCCTCCAGCTGACCTCTCTCAGCTCCGCTTTTTCCTTCCTTTCCTTCACCAGCTCTACGATGTCCTTCACAAGGCTGTGTCTTGAGAGCTCCTCTTCCGTCAGGGGGACCCCAAAGGTCTTCTCCAGGAAGCTCAGGAGCTCCACCTTCCCGAGAGAGTCGAGGCCAAGGTCGAGCTCTATATGATGGGATGGAAGGATCTCCCTCCCGGTCTCCTTTTCCAGATACTCCTTTATAAGCCTCCCCTCTTCGGTCTCTAAGATACTTAGATCCTCTTCTGCCTTCGTTTTTTCCGATGCTCTTTCGTAAATCTGAGGAAGCATGAACCTCCTGAGTTTTCCGAGTCTGGTCTTGGGGAGTTCGGTGGATGATAACCTAAAGCCTACTACCCTCTTCCACTCGGGCAGCCTCCTGTTTACCCTGTCTATGACCTCCCACTTTATCGTCTCTTCCAGGTTCACTATCCCCCTCTCCTTCGCCTTATCGAAGTCCGGATAAATGAGGGCGTGTAGCTTCCCGCCTATTTCAAGGACTCCCACCTCCTTAACCAGATCGCTCTCCTTCAGGATCATGTTTTCTATCTCCTCCGGGTTCACGTTCTTCCCGGTTCCTAGGACTATGATCTCCTTCTTCCTACCCGTGACGTAGAGGAAGCCGTCCTCGTCCATATGCCCTAAATCGCCCGTATAGAGCCATCCATCCTTGAGAACCTCCGATGTCTCCTTCGGTTTGTTCCAGTATCCCTTCATAACGTTCGGGCCCTTCACCACGATCTCTCCCTCTTCGGTAATCCTCACCCTCACACCTTTGAGCGGTAACCCTACAGACCCGAGCTTTAGGTTCTCGGGTGTGTTGAAGCTCACTATGGGCGATGTCTCGGTCAGGCCGTAACCCTCGAGAACTGTAAACCCTAGGGTGGTGAAGTCCCTCGCCACCTTTAGATCCAGCTTCGCACCTCCGCTCACCATGTACTTTAGGTTCCCACCGAAGGCCTCGTGTACCTTCGAGAACACCTTTTTTCTGAAGGCCTGAACCTCTACCCTTTCGGCGAGCTTGAAGACGAGCCTGGTGAGAACGTTTCCCTCTATCCTTTCCATTATCCTCTTGTGGAATAGATTGAGGAGCCTCGGAACTCCTACAAGTATGGTTATCCTGTATCTCTGAAGCTTATCGATGATGTCTTCGGGTGTTAACCTGTCCAGGAAGACTACGGTTGCGCCCAGATGGAGGGGAAGCAGAAGCGTAACCATCAGAGGGTAGGAATGATGGAAGGGGAGGATGGCGAGTGTGGAGTCCTCCCTTCCTGCTATGCCAGCCTCCGCCACACCCTCTATGTTTGAGAACAGGTTTTTGAAAGTTAGCATCACACCCTTGGGCTGGCCCGTGGTTCCCGAGGTGTATAGGATAAGAGCTATGTCCTCAGGCTCCCTGTGGTAAACCTTATCGTAGGGCTTGGGAAGGGGCGTATCGTCGAAGTTTATAACCTCTATATCGATATCCGCTATCTCTACCGCTCTCCTGAGATTTTCATGCGTTTGGTTCGAGCAGAAGGCGAGCTTGCAGCCGGAATCCTTAAGTATGTAGGCTATCTCCTCGGGAGTGGACATGAAGTCTATGGGAACGGCTATCGAGCCCCTCCTCCACGTGCCAAACAGCGCATATACCCACTCGGGCCTGTTCTCCGAGAGGATAGCTACCCTTTCATCGGGGAGTGTGTCTATAAGCCTTGCCAGGGACCCCACGTTCTCTATCAGCTCCGAGTAGCTTATCTCCCTACCTCCGTAGATGAGAGCTGTCTTGCCGTGGTCCCTGATCATTATCTTTAAAAGATAAATGAAGTTCTTGCTCGAGAACAACCTCTCAAAGCTCGCCAAGTGGCTCAGGTTCCTGGGTCACGACGTTAAGGTCCTGGAGGGGGAGATAAATCTCAGGGACCTCTCCAAGAACCAGGACAGGGTTTTTATAACGACCTCTAAGAGATGGGAGCATACACTGAGGAAGGCGGGCATAAGGTATCTCGTTGTCCCGAGACACGACTGGGAGCTCCAGCTCTGCATGGTGATCAGACACTTCAACCTCCGGCCAGAGCTGATCCTTGACAGGTGTGCTTACTGCGGGGCGAGGCTATCTCCGGTGGAGAAGGAAAAGGTCAAGGAGAGGGTACCTCCCAGAGCTTACGACACTGCGTGCGACTTTACGCTTTGTCCCAAATGCGGGGCCCTCTTCTGGAAGGGCACTCATTACGAGGGGATGGTCAGGATGCTTGAGAAGGTCCTGGGCAGGTGTTAGATTACTCAGCTATGGTCAAGGTAAAGATATGCGGCCTGACGAGACTGGAGGACGCTCTCCATGCTATCGAGAGCGGTGCCGACTACCTAGGGTTCATACTCTACCCAAAGAGCCCCCGATTCGTCCCACCCCAGAGGCGCAGGGAAATACTCAGGGGGCTCGGAGATGCGATCAAGGTTGCTGTGATGGTGAACCCTACAGAGGAGGAGGTTCTGAGAGCCTTTGAGGAAGGATTTGACCTGGTACAGCTTCACGGGGAGGAGAGCTTGGAGCTCGCCCGGAATGTAGGTCCGGAGCGCATCATAAAGGCTTTCAGGGTGAGGGACAGAGTTCCCCAGATAGAGGAGGGCTGGAAGGACGCCTTCGGCGTTCTTTTGGATACATATTCAAAAAAGTCTTACGGGGGGACCGGGAAGAGCTTCAACTGGGAGGTAGCGGTTAAGGTGAGGGAGAGCGGTTTTAAGCTCTTTCTCTCCGGAGGCCTCAGGCCTGAGAGCGTAAGGATGGCTGTCGAGGAGGTGAGACCCTTCGCCGTTGACGTCTCGTCGGGGGTGGAGATGAGGCCAGGGATAAAGGATAAAATTAAGGTCGAGAGGTTTGTAAAGGAGGCTAAAGGTCTATGAAGGTAGGGTACGTAACCATAGTGGGCAAACCCAACGTGGGTAAGTCCACACTGCTAAACAACCTGCTGGGCAGGAAGGTATCGATAGTTACCCCGAAGCCGGGCACGACGAGGATAAGGGTCCTGGGTGTGAAGAACATACCCGAGGAGGCCCAGATAGTCTTCCTCGACACACCCGGGATATACCAGCCGAAGGGTTCGGACGTTCTGGGGAAGGCCATGAATCAGCTGGCAAGGCAGAGCCTCGAGGATGCGGACGTAATACTCTTCATGATCGACGCCGAGGAGGGCTGGAGGAAGAGGGACGAGGAGGTATTCCAGAACTATATAAAGCCCTATGCGGACAAAAAGCCCGTCATCCTCGTGATAAACAAGATAGACAAGATCGGACCTGCAAAGAATGTCCTCCCGATGATAGAAGAGATCCACAAGAAGCACCCCGAGTTCAGGGAGATAGTTCCCGTGAGCGCCCTCAAAGGGGCTAACCTCGAGGAGCTGGAGAAGACCGTGCTCAAATACCTTCCTGAGGGAGAGCCCCTCTTCCCCGAGGACATGATAACGGATCTACCTCTCAGGCTCCTGGCGGCGGAGGTAGTCCGTGAGAAGGTCATGCTCCAGACCAGGGAGGAGGTACCCACCGCTGTGGCGGTCGTTATAACCGAGATAAAACCGGGCGATGCAGATCCCAACGTACTCGTGATAAGGGGTGAGATAATCGTGGACAGGGAGAACCTCAAGCCGATAATCATCGGAAAGAAAGGGCAGAGGCTGAAGCAGATAGGAAAGCTGGCGAGGGAGGAACTGGAGCTTATAACCGGGAAGAAGGTTTACCTCGAGCTATGGGTCAAAGTAAAGCCCGAGTGGAGGAAGAGGCCCGAGCTGGTTAGGATGTTCGGGTACATGATGGAGTGATCCCTTTCTCCTTGACAAAAGAATTTTGAGATTGTATCTTAATATCAGATTTGGAGGAGGTTGAGAGATGAACATCGACGCGGTCCCCCTAGGCCAGGAGTTCACGATAAAGGAGATCAAGGACAAGGACAACCCCATAGTGAGGAAGCTCTACGCTATGGGCCTCAAGGAAGGTAAGAGGTCGAAGCTGCTTCTGAAGAACGGAAGAGTTTACCTCCTCCGTTTGAACAACTCGAGACTCATAATAGACAGAGATCTCGCCAAGTTCATAGAGGTCGCCTGAAAGGGTATGCCCCTCCTGCCTCCTCGCCCAATTTTGAGATTTTGTCTCAATATCTGTTTCGGTCCTCCGTACGGGAGTCCGATAGCTTTCTAAGGAACCGACGATGAAGAAGGTTATAAAGGTAGCTATAGCCGGGAACCCGAACGTAGGGAAGACGACCATACTGAACAGGATAGCCGGGACCTCGCTCAAGGTCGGGAACTGGCCCGGCGTTACCGTGGAGAAGAAGGAGGCCGTCGTTAAATTCGGGGACTACGAGATACATCTGGTTGATCTTCCCGGCATATACACCCTCGAGCCCATATCCGAGGATGAGAGGATAGCGGTTCACTTCCTGGAGGAAGAGAGGCCGGACGTAATCCTAAACATAATAGAGACCCCTAACATAGAGCGTAACCTTCTCCTGACAACCGAGCTCCTCGAGTTTGGGATCCCTACAGTTGTGGTCCTGAACATGATAGACGAAGCGAACAAGCTGGGGATGGAGGTTGATGATAGGAGGATGGAGGAACTCCTCGGGGTAAAGGTGGTTAAGACTATAGGCAGAACAGGGGTAGGGGTTAATAAGATACTCCCCGCGGTGGTCGAGGCTTACGAGAAGAACCTGATCCCGAAACCAGTGATCTACGGGGACGAACTGGAAAAAGCTTTGCAGAAGGTTTACGAGAGCCTGCCGAAGAAGGACGTTACCAAGCACACACTCATAAAGCTCCTCTCCGAGAGTGAGGACTTCCTAGAGCTCAGGAAGGAGATCGAGAGCAAGCTGGGTAAGGGGATACACGACATAGTGAACGATGAGAGGTACGCCTTCGCACACGGACTTTTTGCGGAAGCGGTCAGAAAGAAGGGCGTGTCCGCGAGGGACATAACGGATGTTATAGATAGGGTGGTCCTCCACCCTTACCTGGGTTTTCTAATCTTCATAGGGGTGATATACCTGGTGTTCAAGCTATCCTTCGACTTCTCCTCACCCTTCGTGGACTGGGTGGACGGATTTATAAACGACTTCCTTGCGCCCCTGGCATACTCGGCTCTCGGACTTCTCGCCCTCCCCGACTGGTTCCTAAGGTTCTTCTCCGAGGCCGTAGTGGGAGGTGTGGGGTTCGTGATCACCTTCGTTCCCCTCATAGCCGCCCTATACTTTTTCATAACCTTCCTCGAGATGTCCGGGTACATTCCCCGGGTAGCCTTCCTGATGGATAGGTTCATGCACAGGCTCGGGCTCCACGGGAAGAGCGTCATACCCCTGATACTTGGTTTCGGCTGCAACGTCCCGGCTATAGTGGCTACCAGGACCATGGAATCAACCAGGGACAAGCTCCTGGTGATAATGATGATCCCCTTCATGAGCTGTCCCGCGAGGCTCGTGGTGTACGCCTTCTTCGTGTCTATCTTCTTCAAAAACCATCCCGCTCTCGTGATCACGTTCCTCTATCTGTTGGGTATACTGGTGGCGTTGCTGACGGGTTTCCTCCTCAGGAAGACCGTTTACAGGGGCTCTATGCTTCACTTCGTTATGGAGCTTCCACCCTACAGGCTTCCCTCCCTGAGAGCGGTCTTAACTATAGTCTGGGTTCACGTCAAGGACTTTCTCTACAGGGCCGGAACTCTCATATTCGGGGCCTCCATCCTGATCTGGCTCCTTCTGAACCTACCTCCGGGGGTGAAGAACCCTTCCGAGAGTGTGGCGGGCTCGGTAGGTAGGGCTCTCGTCCCCGTATTCGAACCCATAGGTATAGACAACTGGAAGGCCACCACCTCTCTCATACCTGCATTTCTTGCGAGAGAGATAGTTATAAGCTCTATGGGAACTATATACACCTCCGCGGAGGGAATAGAACCGCGGGAAGAGGGCTTCGATACTGCTGAGGCTTTCAGGGAACAGGTCGTCGGTTTTGGCCTTGCCTTCAGGGATGCCATCGGCTCCCTCTTTACCCTGAGCATAACCTCACTCCAGGTGGAGGAAGAGGAGGGTGAGGATACTTTGAGGGAGCTCATAAGGAGGGACTTCACACCGGCGAGCGCCATGTCCTTCATGGTCTTCATACTCATATACACCTCCTGCCTTGGAACCTACGCGGTCATGGTGAGGGAGATAGGTAAGCTCAGAGCCACACTATTCCTGGGGTACAGCTTCGTGATGGCTTGGCTCGTAGGTTTCGTGGTTTACAGGCTGATGATGGTGTTTTAAAGAGTTTTGGCTCGTTTATCCTGATATGAAATGCATCGAAGTTCTCACCCTTGACAGAGATGGTAGATACAAGCTCCACGATGAGGGCTGTCTTAGGGAGGGTAAGAAGTTCATCTTCTCAAAGGTCTTCAAGGGTTTCAGACTTGAGCTGAGGGAAGTTTTTGAACCCTCCTGACAAACTCCTCCAGCTTCTGGGGATTCATGCCGCTCAGGGAGACGTCGGCCTCCGGATGCCCGTACAGGTTGCAGAGGGTAACTATCTTCGTGTCGGTGTGTTTTTTGAGGAGCCTGATTACGAAATCCGTCCTGTAGCAGTGGACCCCTATCATGAGTGTGAGGTCGTGTTTTCCGTGGAGTATGGATATGTGGGGGTTGGGTGGATCGATCTCCTTCGCAGGATCGAAGTTCTTGTTCTTGGGCCTGTAATCGGGAAGAACGTGGACGTTCAGGTTAGGGAAGAGCTCCTTGAGCTTCCTTACAAGCTTCGCCTTCTTTCTCGCCTCCTCGTTCCAGCTCCAGAGAACGAGTGGACCTACTATTATCGTGGGCCTTTCAGCCTCAAGGAGCATCTTAACCGCGAGCTCGAAGGCCCTCTCGTACTCTACCTTGTCCCCGTTTATAAAGCCCACGTTCTTGTCCGTTTCCTTCACTATCGGGAGACGCGTCCTGTCCTCCTCCGGCCCTGAGACCGCCTTTGGGATCTTGTAGTACTCCGGTATGAAATCCTTTAAGGGCTCTGAGGGTTTTGGCCTTTCCCTTCTCTGCTTCCCGTTGTGTTCTTCCACCTTTTCTTTAAGGGAGAGTAGTTTTTCTGAGTCCTCCACGAAAAGGTCGAGCTCCACCTGGAACTCTCCGTGATAAGCCTTCTCTTCCTCTTCGACCCCAAGGTCGTAACAGGTGGTTCCGATTATGTCTATGAGAACGCCGTTGGCACCCCAGTCCTTTGCCTTCTTGAATATCTCGTACCTCTTTTCGTAGAACTCGTAACAGCAGTGGCCTATGTAGGTATATCCGTTCTCGGCACACCACTGGAGAGTGTCTCTTAACATCTCGAAGCTGGTTATCGTTATCGGGATCATCCCCCTCTCGTAGGCCATGCGGTAGAGATCGCCCACCGTGCAGCCTCCGCACTCACCACAGTCGTCCGTGTGTCTGTAATCACACCAGGCAGGCTTTGCACAGTAGGGCAGGAGCATTACCTTCGCCTTCTTTATGTTTTCTTTCAGACTCCCACCTATACTTCCTATAACCTTATTCAGTTCTTTTTTTTTAATTCCCAGGTCCTGAGCTTCCAGCTTTCTCAGGGGGAACATCACGGCCTCTACAAAGTCATCAACGGTTAGGTTCACGCTCTCGAAGTCCCTGCCTTCGAAGAACTCTCTGATCCTCCTCTCAACGTCCTGGACCGGAGTGTGCTTGAGGTACGCCTCGAGGTCGTATATGAGCCTCTTCGGGTTCACGAAGAAGTCCCCGTTTATAACAACCTGCTGTAGCAGGTTCCTCTCGGCATCCACCTTCGCCGAAACCCTGAAGGTCCCACCCGGGCACCGGTATATACCGAAGAGCATCTCCGAGCTTTCTGGTGCCCGCTTGACCTGGTAGATCCACTCCTCGCTCCTGAAGTAGTCCTTCTTCTCTTCGAGGAGCCTCTTCTCCTCTTCCGTAAGCTCTTCCCATTCAGTTTTTATGCCGAACTCCTCCTCGAAGGCCTCCACAAAGGCCCTGAACACCTCCTCCTTATCCGGTATCCTTCCGAGCTCCCTCTTGAGCCAGGTAACTCTGTCCTCGGCCGCCTTTATACCCTTTGAGGTGAGCTTCTCGACGGGAATCTGGAGGGACTTGAGCATCCTCTCAACGTTGAAGTCCACAAGAACAGTTCCCTGATAGAGGAATGCGCTGCCCTCGAACACTCCTCCCGTGCCGGAGATCTTCTTCCCTTCCACCTCTATATCGTTCCTCGGCCTGAACTCGGCCTTGACCCCGAGCTTGTTAAGGGCCTTCGCAGCTGCCCTGCATATCTTCTGTGTTATCTCCTCGTAGCTGAGATCTCCAAGATCCCTCCTGTCGGCGATAACCTCCCATCCTATCTGGGTCTCGTCGAAGTATATGGCCCCTCCGCCCGTTATCCTCCTTCCCACCTCTATGCCTTCCCTACTCGTGTACTCCTCCCTGACCTCCTGCTCTACCGCCTGATGGTAGCCTATGAGGACGCACTCGGGCTTGAACTGGAGGAACCTTATCGTGTTCGGTATATTCCCCTCAGACTTGAGTTCGAGCATTATCTGATCGAGAGCCATGTTTTCATGGTGGGGCCTCTGACCTGTATATACAACTCTCCACATACTTTTCCCTCCGAAGGGCAATTATACAAGAGTGTAAGGTGTATATTTAAAGATTATGCTGACGAAGGTCATCCCACTCGCATCCCTGATGTCTTTGTTCTCCTGCTCCATCCTCGTTGAGGAGAGCAGGGTGGACTCGTGCAGTGTGGTGAACGATCCAACCGGTTGGCACGGGACCCTCAGGGTGAAGTGTCCCGAACTCAGCTTCACCCTTGTTTACGACAACTCTCCGGACGGCAGAGATCCTCTTATCCTGGAGGTAAGGGGTGTGGAGGCGAGGAGGTTATCTGAGGAGAGAACCGATCCCTACGTGGTAAAAACGGGGGACTACGAGGAGCTCGAGGGCTGGCGCTACGATGAGGAGTGGAAGGTGGGAGGCTACAGACTTAAAGGCTACGAGTACTTCGTGAGCGGAGGAACGGGCTGCTACGAGGAGGAGGAGAGGGCCGTTGTTGAGCTCGACTTAGGGGGGAGGAAGCTGACGCTCCTAGATCATTACCAGGAGGAAACAGACTGCGGGGGCAACTGATCTTGAAGCTGAACGTCCCGATTCTATATTAAATCCGCTATGGTGAGAAAGGCCAAGCTCTCGGACGCCGAAGCTATACACTCCCTTGTAAACTCCTACGCTCAGAGGGGGCTTCTCCTTCCCAGAAGCATCGGCTCCATATACGAACACATAAGGGACTTCTGGGTTTACGAGGAGGGCGGAGAGGTAATCGGATGCTGTGCCCTTCAGATAGTCTGGGAGGACCTTGCGGAGATAAGGAGCCTAGCAGTTAGGGAGGACAAAAAGGGGGAAGGGATAGGGAGGAAGCTCGTAGAGGCCTGCATAGAGGAGGCCAGGGATCTGGGTATAGGTAGGGTCTTTTCCCTAACCTACGCTAAGGATTTTTTTGAAGGTCTTGGCTTCAGCGTTGTGGACAAGAGCGTGCTTCCCCACAAGGTCTGGGGCGACTGTGTGAACTGTGCCAAGTTTCCCAGCTGCGACGAGATAGCGGTTATACTTAAGCTCGATGGAAGATCCGCTCCTGAGCTTGAGAGGAATCTACAAGCGGATAGACGGTGAGGAGATCCTGAAGGGCATAGATTTGGACGTATACAGAGGCGATTTCTTAAGCGTTGTGGGAATGTCCGGGTCCGGAAAGAGCTCTCTCCTCTACATAATGGGACTGCTTGACAGACCCTCTGAAGGGAAGGTTCTCTTCGAGGGTAGGGAGATAGACTTCGAGAACGAGGATGAGCTGTCGAAGATAAGGAGCAGCAAGCTCGGTTTCATATTCCAGTTCCACTACCTGCTCCCGGAGCTGAGCGCCCTGGAGAACGTGATGGTTCCCATGTTCAAGCTCGGCGTCTCGAAGGAAGAGGCTTCTCACAGGGCGGCGGAGCTCCTTGAAAGCATGGGACTGAGAGGTAAGGAGAAAAGGAAACCCTATCAGCTATCGGGAGGAGAGCAGCAGAGGGTAGCTGTAGCGAGAGCCCTGGCAAACGACCCGGCCGTGATCCTCGCCGATGAGCCTACCGGTAACCTGGACTCGAAGAACACGGAGGTTGTGATGGAGATATTCTTAGAGCTCAACCGGCAGGGCAGGACTATAGTTATGGTGACCCACGAGGAGCATCTTGCCAGGAGGACTAGTCGAATACTCGAGATGAAGGATGGGAGAATTATGGTATGAAGAGCTTTAGGGATTTCATGGAGGAGAGGGTTCTCGAGTACTACAGATCGCCCAGGGAGAAGTTCTCCTCCAAAGGAGACTTCTTCACAGCTCCCGAGCTCGACAGAGCTTTTGGCGAAGCGATCGCAGAGTTCCTCCATCCGTACCTAAAGAGCTTGGGCAGCCCCGTTCTTTTGGAGCTCGGAGCCGGCAGGGGCCTTATGGCGAGGGACATACTCTCATACTACAGGGCAGAGGATCCGGAGCTGTTTGGCAGGATCAGATACCTGATATACGAGGTGAGTCCATACCTCATAGAAAAACAGAAGAAGGTTCTCGAAGGTTTCGATAAGGTGGAGTGGGTCGAGGATCTCCCCAGGATCGAGGGCGTGGTCCTCTCGAACGAGTTCTTCGACACCCTCCCCGTTCATGTGGTAAAGGGTGATAGAGAGCTCTATATAAACGAGAAGGGTGATGAGGTCTGGCTCAGCCTCCAGAACGAGAGGGTGAAGGAGTTCCTTCGTAGGATGGGATACGAAGGCCTGGATCAGAGGGTGGAGGTGTGTCTCGACTGTATAGATATCCTGGAGAGGATAGCGGGCGCTCTGGTTAGGGGTTATCACCTTGCCGTAGATTACGGCTACACCTCCGAGGAGCTTCCCAAGTTCCCTGAGGGGACCGTGGTCGGGTATAAAAGGCATACCGTTAGGGGCGATATATACGGGGAGGAGATGGACATAAGCGCGCAGGTGAACTTCTCAGCACTGATGGAGTACGGGAAAGACTTTGGACTGAAGACGGTTCTCTACGATTCCCAGAGGAACTTCCTCGCGAGCATACCCGGGTTCTTAACCAAGTTGGAGGAGCTCAGCTTCGAAGGGAGTCCGGAGGCTGTGGAGAGACTCTCCCGTTTGAAGACGATGCTGATCAGCATGGGAGACAGGTTTAAGGTTTTATTCCAAAGCAAAGGCTTATAAAATAGATACTCTGGAGGAGTGAAGATGGAAGACATAGTGGTAGGCGGGTACCTGATAAAGGGAGACAGATACTACACGAAGGATCACGAGTGGGCGTATATAAGGAACGGTAAGGCCCAGGTTGGTATAACGGACTACGCTCAGAAAATGCTCGGGGACATAGGCTATGTTGATCTGCCCGAGAAGGAACAGGAGGTGGAGGCGGGGGAAACCCTCGCCAACGTGGAGTCGGTCAAGAACGTAGCTCCCATATACAGCCCGGTTACCGGGGTCGTGGTTGAGATCAACGA
>JALWEK010000013.1 GCA_027014185.1 Aquificaceae bacterium | reverse complement strand
AGGCTGAGCTGTCCTACTCGAAAGGCTTCTATCTAACCTCTAAAGGCGTCGTGGATCTTGAAAGGCTTTCCTTCTTCACGGCCACGCCCCTCGGGGGCAAGGCTAAAGGAAAGCTCGCCTACTCCCTCCTATACAGGGATGGAAATCTAGATCTCGAGGTGAGGAACGCTGGAAGGGTCGTAACCTACTCCAAGTTCTTCTCCTTTCCCCTAGAGGCGTGGGTGGATCTTAAAGCCTTGGACAGAAGCCTCGCCGCCTTCGTTACCCTGTGGAAGGAAGACACAGGCCTCTCGGCCAACGTGGGTTCTTTAAACCTCAAAGATTACTACGTTTACCTGATCTCGAGGGAGCTCCCGCTCCTCTACAGGGACGATAACTTTCTCCTCTCCCTTAGGGTGAGTTCCGAGGGTTGGGTGAACGTTAAGGACCTCAGAGAGGTGGACCTCCGCCTAGACGCGCTATTTAACGGAGATATAGAGATCAGGAAGCTTGGAAAGGAGGGCGGTAGAAGATCGAAGGCCATCCCCGTTAAGCTGGACGTTCGCTTCGAGAGCGACAGGCCCGTAAAGCTGATGCTTCCAGAGGGATACATCTACGCGAACGTGAGGGGATGGGTGGCGGGGAGCTCCACGGATCCGAAGTACAGCGTGGAAGTTGAGCTCCTGTCTGGAGAGCTGAAGTACTTCGGCAGGACCTTCTTCGTCAAAGGCGGGGTTATAAGCTCTGTTAAGGAGGCTGAGGGAGAGAATACGAGTTTAGACGTGACGCTGGTTAGCCCGAGCGACGATATCAGCATATTTCTCAACGTGAGAGGTGACGCGGAGGATCCGAGGCTTATAGTCTGGTCCGAGCCTCCCAGAAGTACCAGGGAGCTGCTAACCAAGCTGATCATAGGCAGCACGGCCGAGGGAGTGATTCCGGTGGCAAAGGCGCTCTTCAAACAGCTCGGTTACATAGGTAACGTGAGGAGCGGTTTGGCAAATCTCCTCGGGGTCGAGATCTCCTTTTCAACCCAGACCGGGAGCCAGGGGGAAGTGGGCTTCGGCGTGAACGTGAGAAAGAAGATAGCGAGAGCTTTCTCCATAGAGTACCAGCAGAGCACGCTCAAGGACCCGAGGGCAACCTACTACGGCGGTTCTGTGTCCCTCACCAGGGGCTTTTCCTTCTACGGGAGGGTCTTCTCAGACAAGACCTCTGAGCTAAAATTAAGGTTCATCAGGAAGTTTGATTTTTGATATGAAAAGCTCTCAGGAACTCCTGAAGTTCTTGGACGGCCTTCTCGAGAACGGGGCGGTAAAGCTCAGGAGGGGCTTCGGTATAGGCCTTTACCTGTACAACCAGCTCAGGGACAGGGCTCCCGAACACCTTCTGGATAGCCTCCAGACCTTCGACAGGATGCCGGTGGAGAAGAAAAAGGCGATAGTCTTGGAGCTCAAAAGGTACCTGGAAAACTACCAACCCACCGCGCGGAGGGTTAAAAAAGTTCAGAAGAGGCACATAAAGGATTTTCAGATACCTCTGGAGAGGCTGAAGTTCCTAGAAAATAAGGAGCTCAAGGTTCTGCAATCTCTCGGTATTGAGAACCTCCTAGATGCCCTCTTTTACTTTCCACTCAGATACGAAGACAGGAGACCGCTGAGCTCCATAAAGCTTGCCAAGGTTGGGGAGAAAGTTGTTCTAAGGCTGAAGGTTAAAGAGGTTAGGAGGCTAAGCGAGGGGAGCTACACAGTTGAGGTCGTATGTACCGATGGATCTGAAGAGATAAGCCTCAGGTTCAGATACAAGAAGGCTGACTTCATACCTGCACTATACAGGAAGGGCAGCGAGGTGGTGGTTCTGGGGAAGGTGAGGAGCTTCAGGGGAAGCAAGTACATGGTCCATCCAGAACTTCTGAAGGAGGGAGAGTACGGGAGGATATTCCCCGTTTACTACGTAAGGAGCAAGGGGGAGATAACTAGGATATCTTCAAAGACTAGGCAGAGCAGGATAAGGACAGCCCTTCAGAAGATAGTCCAGAAGACCGTACCCTACTTGCCCGATTACCTCCCCCAGAGGATACTCGAGGAAAGGAACTTCCCACCGCTCGACGAGAGCGTTCTCTTCCTCCACACACCCGAAGGTGTGAACATCAAGGATTTGAACGACTTCTCAGACCCCTATCACGAGAGGATGATATACGACGATCTGTTCCTGTTTCAGCTATCCCTGTTGCTGAAAAAGAAGGAAGCTGAGAAGGAGAAGTCACCCAGGATAGAGGTGTCGGCGGACAGGTTCGTGATTGAGTTCGAGAGAAAGCTCCCTTTCCAGCTCACGAACGCCCAGAGGAGGGTCCTCAGGGAGATCCTGCTCGATATGAGCAGGGAGCACCCAATGAACAGGCTCCTGCAGGGGGACGTGGGAAGCGGTAAGACGGTGGTGGCCATAGGCTCATCCCTTGCCGCCGTTAGGAAGGGCTATCAGGTGGCGGTCATGGTCCCTACGGAGATACTCGCCCAGCAGCACTACAGGAAGTTTAGGGAGTTCTTCGAGAAGGAGGGGGTAGAGGTAGGCCTGCTCACGGGAAGCCTCACGCCTGCCCAGAAGAGGAGCATCTACAGACACATAAGGGAGGGGAACATAAAGGTGATCGTGGGAACGCACGCTCTCATACAGGAGAAGGTTGAGTTCGAAAAGCTCGGACTGGTGATAATAGACGAGCAGCACAGGTTCGGGGTGCTCCAGCGAAAGCTCCTTCTGGAGAAGGGAAAGGGATACTACCCCCACTGTCTCGTCATGAGCGCGACCCCCATACCTAGGACGTTAGCCCTCTCCGTCTATGGAGACCTCGATATATCGGTTATAGACGAGATGCCACCCGGAAGGCAAACGGTGAGGACTCTGCTTCTATTCGAGAGTGAGAGGGATAAGATCCTTAAGGCCGTAAGGGAGGAGGTTTCTAAGGGAAACAAGGTTTACGTGATATACCCCCTTATAGAGGAATCGGAGAAGATGGAGCTCAAAGCCGCAAAAGAGGAGTTCGAAAGGTGGAAAGAGCTCCTGCCGGATATGAAGATCTTTCTGCTACACGGCAGGCTGAGCGATAAAGAGAAGCAAGAGGTGATGGAGAGGTTCAAGGAGGAGGGAGACATACTAGTTTCCACAACCGTGGTGGAGGTAGGGATCGACGTTCCCGAGGCCACGCTGATGATAGTTGAGGAGGCCCACAGGTTCGGTCTTTCACAGCTCCATCAGCTCAGGGGCCGGGTGGGAAGGTCCGACAGGCCCTCGTACTGCTATCTGGTTGTCCCCGACAGCCTGAGGAGAATGGACGCGGAAGCGATAAGGAGGCTGAAGGTCCTCGTGAGAACAAACGACGGCTTCGAGGTGGCGGAGATGGACATGAAGATAAGGGGGCCGGGAGAGCTCCTAGGGGTCTCACAATCGGGATACTTTGGCTTCAACGTAGCTAACCTGGCGAGGGCAAGAGACAGAGCGGTGCTCCAGAGGGCCAGAGAGGACGCCCAGAGACTCCTCGAAGAAGATCCGAGACTCGAGAGATATCCTGAGCTCAGGGAGATGCTTCTATACAGATACGGAGAGAGACTCGACCTCAGCTACATAGCCTGAGGCGCTGACCTAGCGCCTGCTCCTCGAGCCTCAGCCGGCCTTGAAGGCGGGGACGCTCACGTCCTCGAAGATGGGGTTCACTTCCTTTCCCGCTATCTCTGCGAGCCTCTCGTTGAGTTCCTCCAGGGAAGCCTTTACGAAGCTCTCCTCAACGAAGGATATCCTCCCCTCCGGATCTACCAGATATACGGTTGGAACAACCATCACCTCGTAGTCTATAGAGGTCTTGTAATCGGGGGCGTCTATGAGCTGGGGGAAGGTGAAGCCGTAGTCCTCTGCGAATCTCCTGGCTTCTCCTTCGGGATCCTGAACCACACCGAGGAAGTGGACCGCTCCCCCGTAAGACCTGTACATCTTCTCCACGAAGGGGAGGGTGAGCTGGCATGTGGGACAGGTGACCTTGTAAAAGATGAGGAGCTTAAAACCGTCCAGCCCACTGAGGCTGAACTCCCTACCTTCGTAATCCTTTAAAGTAAAGTCCGGAGCCGCATCGCCAACTTTCAGAGGCATGACCCTACCTCCCTCATATCTGTCCCAGAAGCATAAGCTGTTTGAGGGTGTTCTTGTAGGCCCTCTTTATCTCGCCGGCGGCCTTCTCCACATCCTCGAAGCCAAGTATCCCCGCAGAGATGGCTAGGTTCCTGCATCCCGCCTTAACAACCTCGGCGACCCTGTAGGGCATTATCCCTCCTATGCAGACGATCGGCTTCTGGGATATGCGGACCGCTTCCTTAAGGGCCTCTAGCCCGACCAGCTTGTAGTTCTCTTTAGTGTTGGTAGGGTATATGGAGCCAAAACCTATGTAGTCCACCGGGAGCTCCTGTGCTCTTTTGAGTTCTTCGAGGCTGTTCGCGGTGTAGCCGATATAGAGCTTGTCCCCCACAACCTTCCTGACAGCCTCAGGGGGCAGGTCCTCCTTTCCCACGTGAACACCGTCCGCCTCCACAGCGAGGGCTAGATCGACCCTATCGTTCACGACAAGATCCACCCCGTACCTTTTGGTGAGCTCCCTGAGCCTGAGAAGCTCCTCGTACATCTCCCTGGTGGTTTTGTTCTTGAACCTGTACTGGACTGCGGTCACGCCGCCCTTTATCGCCTTCTCTATGGTCTCGAGGAGATCCCTGCCTTTGAAGTACTTGTCGTCGGTAATGAGATATATGTTAAGGTTCATTCTTTCCTCCTTTGGCGGAGAGGGAGGGATTCGAACCCTCGGAGGGCTGTTAACCCTCTGCCGCTTAGCAAGCGGCCGCCTTCGGCCACTCGGCCACCTCTCCTGAGATTTAAAATTATATACCACATGAACATTCTCGACAGATACCTATCGGTCAACTATCTAAAGGTATTCCTCTCGGTCACCCTCGCCTCGATGGCCCTCATACTTCTGTACAGCCTCACAGACTTTCTCTTCGGCTTTAAGGAAAAGTCCCTCGAGGTGGTGGTAAAGTACGTGGCCTACCTGATACCCGTAGGCTTCTACGTGCTCTCCTCCATAGTGGTGAACATCTCCCTCCTTATCCTGTTCAGAAGGCTGCTCTCCAAGAAGATCGATCTCACTGTCCAGAGTTTCGGTATCTCACCCCTTAGGTTCCTTTCAGTCCTTATAACGGGCATACTCTCCCTTTCCCTTCTCTTCCTGCTTTTGAACGAGAGCTTCCTGCCGAGTATGTTCAAGAAGCTCTGGTACGTGGAGAAGACCTTCAAGAAGAAGCAGGAGATAGGGAGGCTCGTGGAAAGGTTCTGGTTCGTGAAGGAGACGAGCAGGGGCAAGTACTTCGTTTACATAGGAAGCCTCGACGTGTCGAAGGG
>JALWEK010000012.1 GCA_027014185.1 Aquificaceae bacterium | reverse complement strand
GGGTTCTGGACTCCGCCAGGTTCAAGACGTTCATAGCCGAGGAGCTCAGGGTTTCCCCGAAGGACATCCACGCCTACGTTATCGGTGGACACGGTGACGAGATGGTACCCCTTATATCGATCTCCAACGTGGGGGGCATACCCCTCAAGGACCTTATCCCTAAGGAGAAGTTACAGGAGATAATACACAGGACGAGGTTCGGGGGCGGCGAGATAGTGAACCTCATGGGAACGTCGGCTTACTACGCTCCCGCCGCGGCAGTGGTGGATATGGTAGAGGCCTTGGTCACCAACAGTAGAAGGATACTGCCCTGTTCCGTTTACTTGGACGGAGAGGCCGGAGAGTACTACGGGGTAAAGGGCTTCTGCGTTGGGGTTCCTGTAAAGCTCGGTGCCAACGGGGTTGAAGACATAATAAAGGTGCCCATGATAGAAGAGGAGAGGCAGATGTGGGAGAGATCCGTCGAGTCTGTTAGGAAAGGTGTTGAGGTTGCGGAGGTGATGCTCGGTGAGAAGAGTCCAAGTTGAAGAGATTATAGAGGCTGTAAAGGAGCTTACCATAAAGGCAAACTACGAGCTCCCCAAGGAGACGGTTGCCCTCTTCGAAGAGGCAATAAAGAAGGAGGAGTCCCCCTTAGGTAGAGAGGTTCTTATGCAGATACTCGAAAACGCCCAGACCGCTGTCGAGGAGCAGATGCCCTACTGTCAGGATACCGGTGTTACGGTGGTCTTCCTCGAGGTTGGTCAGGAGGTAGTTATAGAAGGTGGCTCTCTCGAAGAGGCTGTGAACGAGGGAGTGAGGAGGGCGACCAAGGAAGGCTACCTAAGGGCTTCTATGGTCTGGGATCCGCTTTTTGAGCGGAAGAACACCGGGGACAACACACCCGCTATAATCCACACCGAGGTAATTCCCGGAGACAGGATAAAGATTACGGTGGCTCCCAAGGGAGCCGGTTCCGAGAACACTTCACGCCTCGCTATGCTCAAACCCGCCGATGGATGGGAGGGTGCCAAGAGGTTTATTCTGGAAACTGTGAAGAACGCAGGGCCCAACGCCTGTCCTCCCCTCACGGTCGGGGTTGGTATAGGCGGGAACTTCGAGATGTGCGCTTACCTTGCCAAGAAAGCTCTCCTTAGGCCTCACGGAGAGAGACATCCCGATCCTCTGATCAGAAAGGTAGAGGAAGAGCTCATCGAGGATATAAACAAGCTAGGCCTCGGGCCGATGGGCTTTGGCGGCAGCGTAACCGCCGTGGACGTGAAGGTGGAGATGTACCCCTGCCACATAGCCTCCCTTCCCGTTGCTGTAAACATCCAGTGCCACGCCTCCAGACACGCTGAGAAGGTGATATGAGTCCGGAGGCATATAAAGAACTCGGTAAATACCTCCTGGACATATCTAAGGGAACGATTCTCGTAGGCATAGTTTATCCACTGCTCAAGGGCAAGTTCGATTACAATACTCTCTTGGCTTTTGGAGTTGGTGTGCTTCTAAGCGTGGTGGGTTTATATTGGATTAATAAGGGAGGTAGTCGGAGTTGAACGAGTTCACATATACGCTCATAAGCTTGGTATTTGCTATGGCAATATTGATCAGCATAGTTTACCTTTGGGATAAATCAGAAGCCTTGCGCAATAAACCAAGATGAAGTACATCCTCATCTTAGCCATCATAGGTCTTATCACGGTTCTGTTTCTGTCCGGCTTTCTCTTCAGGTTCGTAAGAACGGAGACGAGAAAGAAGGTTAGGGGATGGAGGTAATCCTTCTGTCCTTTTACGCTGGCTCGCTCTTTCTCATAGTTTTCGTGGTTGCGCCCACACTGCTTAGAACCGATAGGAACAAGGACATCGCCGGGAGCTTTTACGGGCGTATCCTGTGGCGCTTTTACAAGATTGCTTTTTTCCTCCTGTTGGTGTATCTTATATTGGGCGAAAAATGGTTGGGATTATTACTTCTGCTGGGGCTCGGACTGAACGTGGCAATATCCATGTGGCTTAAAAAGTATAAGAGAGAGTTGGGGAACATAGAACTGTACGATTTCAACTCTCCCCAAAGAACCCTCTTCAGGAGGGTTTCTTACCTATCTACGGCCGTTCTCTTCGCTAACCTTTTCCTATCGACCATTATCCTTATCAAGGAGGTTGTATGAGCAAGCTTCAGGACTACAGGGTGAACAGGCAGATAAGAGCAAAGGAGGTAAGGCTTATAGACGAGACCGGTCAGCAGATAGGGATAGTTCCTATAAGCGAAGCCCTCGCCTTGGCTGAGGAGAGAGGTCTCGATCTGGTCGAAATAGCTCCCCAGGCTAGGCCGCCTGTGTGCAAGATAATGGACTACGGGAAGTTCAAATACGAGCTAAAGAAGAAGGAGAGAGAGGCTAGGAAGAAGCAAAGGGAGCATCAGATAGAGGTCAAGGACATAAGGATGAAGGTGAGGATAGACGAGCACGACCTTCAGGTGAAACTGAAGCACATGAGAGAATTCCTAGAGGATGGAGATAAGGTGAGGGTGAGGATAAGGTTCAGAGGAAGGGAGAACATACATCCGGAGCTAGGAGAGAAGCTTTTCAAGAGGATAATCGAGGAGCTTCAGGACGTGAGCGAGGTGGAGGTCCCCCCCAAGAAAGAGGGGCCCTTTCTCATATTCACCCTAGCACCCAAGAGGAAGAAGTGATCACCTCCCGCCTGGAACTCCCTTTATCGTCCCTATTATGTCTTTAAAGTCTTTCCACTGGATAGCGGGCCAGGTCTCGGTGGTTGCGTGTCCGAAGGATCTTATTATCATGGCGACTTTAGCCGCCTCCTCGTCGCTCTCGGCTTCGAATATATCCAGGTAGTCGTAGGGCCCGAAAACAACCAGGTTCATGACCCACTTCACGCTGGGACAGTTCTCCTCGATGAGTTTTTCAGCTTGCTGCTCGATCTCCTTAAGTTTTTCTAAGTTCTTGACCGCGTAGGGTGATATTTTAGTTAGCATAACGTACAGAGGCATATCTCCCACCTCCTTCTGTTATAATATAGCGCTCGGAGGAACGGCATGGCCAAGGTGAAGCTGAAGACCAACAGATCGGCGAAGAAGAGGTTCAAGGTAACGGCCAAGGGTAAGATAAAGAGGTGGAGGTCCGGAGGATCCCACTACAACACCAAGAAGAGGCCGGACAGAAAGAGGAGGTTGAGAACGCCCACCTACGTTAAGGAGAACATGGAGGACCACGTAAAGGCCCTCCTCAGGGTTTCCTAATCCATAGGCTCCAGGAAGGATGTGTGTATCCTCTTGATCTTCCCCTGGAAGTCCACCTCCGCCCTCTCCCCGTCCACACTTAAAACCTTCCCTACGCCAAAGACCTTGTGACTGACCAGGATACCTTCCCTGACACTCGAGTTAGGCCTCAGCTCTACCGCGTAGGTTGTCTTCGATCTCTTCTTCCTGAAATGCTCCAGATTTAACAGGTTCTTGGGTATATCCGAGAGGAACCTGCTCGGTCTCCTTCCCTTGGCCCTTGTGTAAGAGAGATATAGCTTCTCCTTTGCCCTCGTAACCGCAACGTAGAACAGTCTCCTTTCCTCCTCGAGTTCGTCTTCGTCCTCGGTTGCCGACCTGTGAGGGAGCACCTCCTCCTCGAGGCGGGGGAGGAAAACCACCGGGAATTCCAGACCCTTCGCAGAGTGGATCGTCATGAGACTTACGGCTTCTTCCTCCTTCTCCTCCGAGGAAAGGAGCATAGCTTCGCTCAGGAAGTCCTCGAGTGTGTTTCCTTCCTTAAAACTCTCCCGGGCTATCCTCAGGAGCTCCCTAACGTTCTCAACCCTGTCCTGGATATCCCCCTTGTACTTGTTGCTCAAATACTCTAGGTAGCGTGTTCGCGAAATAGCTTCTTCCAGGGCCTTCGGGTACTCAACATCTCTGAGCTCGCGGAGGAGGTCGGAGAGCTCGCACAGGCTCCGGCCCCTCGAACTGGGGAGGTTCTCGCCGGCCTTACGGAGGGCTTCTATCCAATCACCCCTGTAATTCTCTCTCACCCTTTCGAAGGTCCTCTCCCCCACGCCCCTTGTGAACACCTCCACTACCTTCCTTGCGGCCATCTCGTCGGAGGGGTTCAGGAGCAGCCTCAGGAGGTAGAGCAGGTTTTTAACCTCCGGCCTCTCGTAAAACCTCAGCGCTCCCACAACCCTGTACGGAATACCCAACCTGAAGAGAGTGCTTTCTATAACGTCCGTGATGAAGGAGACCCTGACAAGGATCGCTATATCCTTCAGGTTGAAGCTCCCGGATAAACGCTTTATCTCCTCGCCTATCCAGATGGCTTCCTCCCTTTCGCTCTCGAACCTCCTCACCACGGGCTTTTCTCCCATGTCCCTGACGGGCTTGAGCGTGGGTATTAGATCCTTCCATCTGGCTCTGGCCTTGTCCAGTATAGAGTTTGCCAGTGAGAGGATGTATCCCTTTGAGCGGTAGTTGGTCTGTAGCTTCACTATGTCGGGGTCGAAGTCCTCTATAAAGCGCAGTATGTTGTCCGGACGTGCGAACCTCCACTCGTATATGCACTGGTTCGGATCTCCCACAACGCATACATCTCTGCCCGACAAGAGCTTTAGGATCTCGTACTGAACCGTGTTGGTATCCTGGTACTCGTCCACCAGGATAAATCGAAACTCTTTCCTGAGGCTTTCCCTCAGCCTCTCATCCTTCCTTATGTGAAGGTACAGCTCGTAGAGGAGGTCCGAAAAGTCCATAAGACCGGTCTCTCTCAGGGTTCTCTGGTATGTGTCGAAGAGCTCTTTCATCTCGGGGGATGCAGGTTCCTTGAGATCCTCCTTTACGCGTGATATAAAGCTGCGGACCTTATCGTAGTCCTCCCTTGGAATGCCCGCGCTCTTCATTATGGCCGTCAGTATGGATCTTGTGTCGGACTCGTCCGCGACGCTGAAGCTGAGACCGAGCTTGGATCTGAGGAGCCTGTAGGCTACCGAGTGGAAGGTGCCCGTCCAGGGGAGCTCCTTTCCTGTTACGGACGATACCCTCTCCTTTATCTCCCTCGCCGCCTTGTTGGTAAAGGTTATGCAGAGTATGTTCTCGGGAGGTATCTTCAGCTCCTCGAGTATGAACTCGACCTTGTGGGCGAGGGTTTTGGTCTTACCCGATCCTGCCCCCGCCACTACCAGGAGAGGTTTGCCGTAGTGTCTGACCACGCGTTCTTGATCCGGATTGAGCATGTCAGTCTTCTTCTTCGACGCTTATTATGTTCACCGATATCTTGTCTCCGTAAGCTTCCTTTAGGTTCTCCTCTGTCTCCAGCTCCTCCCTGAGGAGCTCCTCCAGGCTCTCGTACTCTTTAAACAGCTCAACCTCCACCTGATAGACCTCCTCCTGGAAGTCCGCGCTCACGTAGATCTCTCTGAGGGGAAGTCCCATCC
>JALWEK010000011.1 GCA_027014185.1 Aquificaceae bacterium | reverse complement strand
CCAGAGTGGTATCTCATCTCTCGGAGAAGTTCTGCAGGGGTGAGGTGGAGATAACCTCACGCCAGCAGCTCCAGATAAGATGGATAGAGCTAAAGAACATACCTGAGATCTTAGAAGCTCTCAACAGTGTAGGGCTCTCGACCCTTCAAACCGGTATGGACAACATAAGGAACGTCACCGGGGACCCCCTCACCGGGCTCGCCGAGGACTCCCTCATAGATACACTGAGGCTCTCTCAGGAGATAACCAAGGTGTTCCTCGGTAAGAAGAGGTACGCCGATATGCCGAGGAAGTTCAACGTTGCAGTTTTAGGTTCCCAGACGGATTCCATAAACGCCCAGTTCAACGATATATGCCTATACCTCGCTGAGAGGGAAGGGAAGCTGGGCTTCAACTTATACCTCGGTGGGAAGATAGGTTCAGGAGGGCCCGTCAAGGCGATAGATATGGACGTGTTCATAGAGCCTTACGAGGCTCCGGATCTCTGCAGGGTGATCTTCGACATCTACTCCACCTTCGGAAACAGGGAAAACAGATCCAAAAACAGGCTCTTCTTCCTACTCCAGGAGTGGGGGGTGGACAGGTTGAGGGAGGAGATAGAGCAGAGGCTCTACAAGCCACTACCCTCGAAAGGGGAAGATCTGGTAAACAGATGGGGAGAGAGGGAAGGCGTTATAAACCTCAGAAACGGAACCTTTGCGGTTTCTGCAATAGTTCCCGCCGGCAAGATAAAGGCGAAAGATCTCAGGACAGCGGCGGAGCTTGCGAGGAAATACGGAAGCAGGGAGCTCAGACTCAGCGTATACCAGAACCTCTACATACCCAACGTTCCCGAGGAGAACCTCGACGCCCTCCTCTCGGAGGAGTTCTTCCAGAGGTATCCGACCGTCAGCTCCCCGTTCATGACGCACCTCATAGCCTGTGCCGGAAGCGACACCTGCGGTTTTGGAGTCATACCCAACAAGAGCAACGCGATGAGAGTGGCCAATTACCTGTCCCAGAAGATAAAGCTCGACACTCCCATAAGGATGCACTGGTCCGCATGTGCTAAGGGTTGCGGCCAGCACGGGTGCGGAGATATAGGCTTTGTGGGAACCAAGACCAAGATAGGCAACGAAGCCGTTCTTGCTGTGGACATATTCGCAGGAGGCTCCACCTCCCTAGAAGGCTTCAAGGTAGTCCAGGGACTTCCCCTAGACAAGGCCGAGGAGGCTACCGAGCTCCTCGTCCAATACTACCTAGAGAACAGGCAGGAGGGGGAGAGCTTCGCCCAGTTCGCGCACAGGGTCGGTCCTGACAACCTCAGGGCCGTTCTCATAAATCTCTTACAGGAGGTGGAGCATGGGGTACGTTAAACCCGAAACCGTAGTGGAGCAGATGATTCAGGCGGGAGCCTACAAGGCGGGCCTGTCCGCAAAGGACCTGCTGATAAGGGGGTTCCTGGCGGGAGCCCTGCTGGGCTACGCGGTAACGGTCGCCTTCTCCGCGATAGCCCAGTCGGAGATGAGGATCGTGGGCTCTCTCGTATTTCCCCTCGGGTTCGTGATGATAGTTCTGCTCGGGCTTGAGCTCGTTACCGGTAACTTCGCCCTCATCCCGGTGGCCCTGCTGGAAAAGAGGGCAACCTTCGGCCGTATGATCTACAACTGGGTGTGGGTTTACATCGGTCATCTCTTAGGAACCGCCTTCTACGGATACATGTTCTACCTTGCCTCTACCAAGATGGGTACCGTTCCGGACCCGACGGTGGGCAAGATGATAGCTAAGGTGGCCGAGGCGAACACTTTGGGGTACGCCAAGCTGGGATTTATGGACGGATGGACCTTGGCGATAGTGAAGGCTATCCTATGCAACTGGATGGTGACCCTCGGGGCCGTGATGGCGATGACGGCTCAGCACGTTATCGGGAAGATCGCTGCCATGTGGCTTCCCATACTCACCTTCTTTGCCCTCGGCTTCGAGCATGCGGTGGTGAACATGTTCCTGATGCCCACAGGCATGTTCTTCGGTGCTGATATAGGCCTTTACGAGTGGTGGGTCTGGAACCAGATACCCGTCACCATCGGGAACATAATCGGCGGCCTGACCTTTACAGGACTGGCCCTCTACTTCACCCACAGGAAGAGGGAAGATATGAAGAGAACCGAAGTCGTGGAAGAGGCGGCCTGACATGGGAAAGGTGTATCTGGTAGGTGGGGGTCCTGGGGACCCCGAGCTCCTTACACTCAAGGCTTACAGAATTCTTAGGGAAGCGGACGTTGTTCTCTACGACGCCCTTGTGGGCAGAGAGATCCTTGAGCTCACGAAGCCAAACTGTGTGAGGATATACGTGGGAAAGAGAGATGGAAAGCACTCCTTACCGCAGGACGAGATAAACGAGCTCCTCCTGAGATTTGCCAGGGCATACGATAAGGTGGTAAGGCTAAAAGGAGGAGACCCATTCGTATTCGGAAGAGGAGGTGAGGAGCTACTCTATCTAAAGGAAAAAGGGGTAGAGGTGGAGGTAGTCCCGGGTGTGACCTCGGCTGTCGCTGCTCCCTCCTCCTCGTTCATCCCCGTAACACACCGGGGAGTGGCCTCCTCCTTTGCCGTAGTAACTGGCCATCCAAACAGGGATATAAACTGGTCCGATTTCGCGAAGGTGGACACCCTCGTCATCCTCATGGGTGTGAAGAGCAGACAAAAGATAGCCAAGGCTCTCGTGGAGGCTGGGAGGAACCCGGAAGAGCCGGTAGCCTTCGTAGAGAAGGCGACCACCCCCGAGCAGAGGGAGATCTTTACCACGCTGGGCGAGCTGATGGAGAACCCTCCAGAGGTGAATACCCCGGCGGTCATGGTGGTCGGGAAGGTGGTCGATATAGGTCAGAAAGTCCTTGAGGAGACCTGTGCCTTGGGTAAACTCTAAACAATGGACTCTATCACGAGAGCTTTTAAAAAGCTCACCAAGCTCAGGGAAAACCTGCAGGATCTGACGGAGGAGGAAGCATACGAGATCTTCAAGAGGATCCTCGAAGGAAAACTCTCCGAGGTAAAGATCTCGGCCTTCCTTACAGCCATGAGGATAAAGGGTGAAACCTCTGGGGAACTTTTGGGAGTCAAAAGGGCTATAGAAGATAGCATGAACCGTCCAAAAAGACGGGAGAGAGCCCTCGATCTTGCCCTCAACTACGACGGTAAGAACAGGACCATATACATACTCCCCGCGGCCCTTTGGCTGTGCTCGCGGATTGGAATGGAGTTCACCAACCACTTCGCTTTGAGGACACCTACAAAGGAGGGGGTTACACTGCAGGAGGTTGTTAGGGCTATGGGTATGGACCTCAATATCAGCTTCTCGGATCAGAAGGATTACGCTCCGGGGCTTTACAGGCTCATGCCTCTACGTAGAGAGCTTGGGTTCAGGAGCCTGATAAACACCGTTGAGAAGTTCTTAAACCCGTTCGGCACAAAGATGGTAGCGGTTTCTATCTTTCACAAGCCTTACTTTGAGAAGAACGAGAAGCTCTTAGAGCTCCTCAACCTCGAGGATTACACTATAGTCAAGGGCCTCGAGGGGGGCATCGAGCCCCTGCCGGACAGACCCACGTACGTGAAGAAGAGAGGGGAGGAGCTCGAGGTGATAGATCCCAAGGAGATCGAACTAGAGCTTCCAAAGGATGTTCAGACGGAAAACGTCCTCGGGGATTCTGTAGAGATCAACAGGAGTATAGTGGAGGGGAAGGAGAGGGGAGAGTTCCTGAACTGGGCTATCTACACCGCCGGCCTTCTCCTATACGCAGGAAACAGAGCAGAGAGCGTCAGGGAGGGTATAGACAAAATTGTAACTACAATATTGTAGCCAGAGTTTCACAGAACCTGTTTGCCTGCCTGTAAAGGTCGATTAACGGTACATGGTACTTTGGCACACTTCTTGCCAAATACTTCAGCGTAGGAGGACACAGGTATGTCCGAGATCCTAGCTATAGTTAGGAAGGAGAGGTCCTACGATGTCATGAAGGCGCTCGCAAAGGCGGAACTTCCCTACGTTTCATGGACTGTTAAAGGAAGGGGAAAGGAAGGGGGCCTGAGATACAAGGGGCTTATAAGGGAGAAGGTTCTCATGCCCTTTCTACCCAAAAGGGCCTTCCTCCTGTTTCCCGAAGAGGGAAAGGAGGAGGACACTGTGAAGCTGATCATCGATTCAGCCCATACTGGCGCTTACGGAGACGGGAAGGTGTTTCTAATAGATGAAAAGGAGGAGAGCACGATGAAGCTCGTAAAGGCCGTTATAAGACCTGAGAAGGTCTATGAGGTCATAAAGGCCCTTGAGAAAAAGGGCTTCAAGGCGATGACCATGTGGGACGTAGTTGGCAGGGGAAAGGAGGGTGGCGTTATGGTTGGGGAGACCCTCTACGACGAGCTCGCCAAGACACTGATCATGGTGGCGGTGGAGGACGAGGACGTTGAGAAGGTGGTCTCAACGATAACTAAATCTGCCCACACCGGAGCTTACGGGGATGGAAAGGTGTTCGTCTGCAACATCTCGAAGGTGTGGACCATAAGAACCAAGGAGGAAGGTCTATGAACCTTATCTCGGAGGTGCTGGAAGCGGTAAGGAAAGGGAATCCAAAGGCGCTATTTGCCAGCTTCATATACTTCGACCACTCCTTCAGCATATGGCTCCTCCTCGGTGCTTTAGGTCCTTTCATAGCCGAGTCCTTCGGGCTATCGGGTGCACAGAAGGGCTTCATGGTGGCGATCCCGGTGATAGCGGCCGCCATATTCAGGCTCAACTTCGGACACATGTTTCAGTACGTAGATGGAAGGTACATAGCCGTTATGGGCATCCTTCTCTCACTCACACCACATATCTACATGATCCTCACCGGTTTCAGGGTCAGTTACGAGGATCTCATCTGGATGGGTGTTTTTCTCGGAGTTGCGGGGGCGAGCTTCGCCATAGCATTACCGATGGCCGGCAGCAACTATCCCAAGGAGGTACAGGGGCTTGTCCTGGGTCTTGCCGCCGCAGGGAACATAGGGGCCGTATTGGACGGAATCCTCTTTCCCCCAATCGCCAGGGTTGTGGGTTGGGAGCGGACCTTCGTCCTCTCAGGGATTTTACTTCTCATAGCGCTGGTGCTTGTGGTGCTGTGGGCCAAGGACAGAACTCCAAAGAGCGAGGGCAACAAGGTTTACCCCTTCCTAGCCTTCTTCGCGACAATGTCCTTCATGCTTCTCCTGGCGCTCTCCATACATAAGGGATGGCTCGGGATAAACGGAAACGTGGGCAAGCTCCTCATACCGGTCCTGGGCTCGGCCTTCGCGATAATGCTCATGCCTCGTGCCTTTAAAAAGGTGTTCGTCGAGAGGGATACCTGGGTTCTTATGCTGGCATACTCCATAACCTTCGGTGGCTTTGTGGGAATGTCCTCCTACGTGGCTATGCTCCTGAGGGACGTCTATGGGATCTCCAAGGTGGAGGCCGGGATGCTTATGTCCCTCTTCGCCTTTACCGGGGCGATGATAAGGCCCCTTGGTGGACACATAGCTGACAAGATAAGCGGGGCAACGGCACTCCTCTTCTTCCTCGGCGGAATAGCGGGGGTGAACTTTCTCTTCGCTGCCTTCACGCCCCCTCTGGCTCTGGGAATACTCCTGTTCTTGACACTGTACTCCTTCTACGGGCTAGGGAACGGAGCTGTCTTCCAGCTGGTACCACACAGATGGCCCTACAAGACGGGTCTGATGACCGGAATAATCGGTGCGGCGGGAGGGATAGGAGGCTTTTACCTTCCCACGGTGAACGGTATAGTCTTCGAGGCAACGGGAACGTACAGCCTCGCCTTCGCCTTCTTCGGAGGCTTGGCCCTCGTTTGTCTGGTCATCGTTAAGCTCCTCCACGCTAAGTGGATGGAGTGGGCTCACGTTCGTTACGACTACGAGAAGGAGCAGCTCGTTGGTATAGACCCGAGAACGGGTAGGGTGATAATGGAGATCGGAGCATGAAGACCTTCCAGTGTCCTTACTGCGGGGTAGGATGCGGGCTTTACATAGACGACAGGGACAGGATCAAAGGGGACTTCGAGCACCCGGCAAACCGCGGTGATATATGCAAGAAACCCATCTACCTTCCCAAGATCATGGACGAGGGAAGGGTGGGAAGACCGCTTTACAGGGAAAGCAAGAGGGAAAACTTCAGGGAGATAAGCTGGGAGGAGGCCTACAGGATACTTGCGGACAGGCTCAGCTCCCTAGACCCGAGCGAAACCTACTTCTACCTCTCCGGTCAGCTTCTGACCGAGGACATATACGTGGCCAACAAGTTTGTAAAAGGCTTCCTCAGAACGAACAACATAGACGCGAACTCGAGGCTGTGCATGGCAACCGCCGTGACGGCCTACAAGATGGCCTTCGGCTCAGATGGCCCTCCCTGCTCCTACGAGGATATAGACGACGCGGACACGTTCCTATTCATAGGCTCCAACGCGGCTATAGCCCATCCCGTCCTGTTCAAAAGGGTTTTAAAGAGGAGGAGGGAGCTCGAGAGGGCGGTGGTGATCACTATAGATCCGGTTGAAACTGAGACCGCCAAGAAGAGCGACGTATTCATACAGATAAGGGCGGGAACGGACACAGCCTTCCTGAACTCTGTCCTTTACGTATTGCACAGGGAGGGGTGGATAGACTTCGAGTTCATCGAGAAGTACACGGAAGGGTTCGAGGAGGCCTTGGAGCAGGCGAGGAAGTTCCCCCCCGAGGTGGCGGCGAGCGTATGTGATGTGAGAGAGGAAGACATATACCTCGTGGCCGAAGCATTTGCCAAGAGCAAGAAGCTCATATCCTTCTGGTGCCAGGGGCTGAACCAGTCGATAAACGGAACTATGAAAAACCTTGCCCTGATAAACCTGCATCTTGCGACCGGAAGGCTCAACGGAAAGGGATGTCCCTTTTCACTCACTGGACAGCCAAACGCCATGGGAGGAAGGGAGGTCGGGTACCTGTCCAACGGCCTTCCGGGATACAGGGATGTGAGGAACCCTTCGGACAGAAGGTTTATGGAGAGGTTCTGGGGGGTTGAGGGAATAAGATCTGAACCGGGCCCGACGATAACTGAGGCCGTCGATCTGATACTCGAAGAAAAGATAAAGCTCCTCTGGGTAGTCTGCACTAATCCGGCGGTATCCCTGCCGAACCTAGACAAGGTTCACAGCGCTCTGGAGAGGGTGTTCCTTGTAGTACAGGACTCTTACTGGAACGATACCTGCGAGTATGCCAACCTGATACTACCCGCGGCCCAGCTCGGGGAGAAGGAGGGGACCATGACAGGCTCTGACAGGACGATAACCTACTGTGAAAAGTTTAAGGAGCCTTACGGCGAGTCGAAACCTGACTGGCTTATATTTACCGAGCTGGCGAAGCTCATGGGGGCCAAGCGTCTCTTCCCCTACAGGTCCAACTCCGATGTGTTCGAGGAGTTCAAAAGGTCCACAGAGGGGAGGCTGTGCGATGTAAGCGGTCTTTCTTACGATAAGCTGCCCGCAAGGTGGGGTGGCAACTGGCTTTACGGAGATCTGAGATTTCCTACAGAAAGCGGAAGGGCGAGGCTTCATCCCGCAAAGTTCGAGGTAGCTACCGAGAGGGGAGAGTTCGTCCTGATTACAGGCAGGCTTAAGAACCAGTGGCACACTATGACTAAAACGGGAAAGAGCCCTCAGCTCCTGAAGGGCGAGATACCCCCCTTCGTACTCATGAACCCAGAGGATGCTCTGGAGCTCGGAATAGAAGAGGGGGACGAGGTGGTTCTGTGCAAAGGTTCCAAGAAGGTGGTCAGGGTGGTGAGGTTCTCCAACGTGAAGAGGGGCCACATATTCGCACCGTTCGGATATCCCAAGGAGTTCGGGGAACCGGTCAACCTCCTCCTTACGGACAGGGTAGATCCCTACTCGAAGGAGCCCGACCTAAAGTACTCCGGGGTCAGTGTAAAGGTCTTAGCTCATCACCGACCTTCAGAAGGCCTCCCTTGAGGACGTTAGTGTTTACACAGAGCCTGTAGAAGGTATCCTCGAACCTTCTCTTAGGAGACCACTCCGGCAGCGTTTTCCTTCTCATTTCCACGAAAGTCTTCACGAAACCCTTAAGCTCCTCCCCCGTAACAGGATCCCTCGTTGGAACGGGGCAGCGCTTCGATATCCCCTCTCCCGCAAAGAGGACCGCCCCTATGTAAAACTCCTTCGGGGAGTCTTCACCCACGAGGGAATCCTCCCAGAAGGGAGGAACACCATCGATCTCCAGATTGGCCCTGAACCTTCTGCGGACGTTCTCCTCGCTCAGATCGAACCAGCTTGCCACCTCAAGCAGGGTGGCTCTGCTCACGAGGGTTGGGCCGTGTGCCTTCCTATCGTCAGGGAAACCTTCGGCAGATCTCCTCAGAAAAACCTTGTATCCAAAAACTTCGGAGAAGAAGTCCTCCACAGCCCTCGTCTCTTCGAAGGAGAACTCGTAGACCTTTCCCTCGTATCCGAAACGAAATATCTGGGTTTCGAAATCCACCTCACTCCTTACCGTATGGATCTTGCGCTCCCTCTTCCCGCTTATCACATTACCCTCTTCGTCGAAGAGGGCGAACTCCCTATCGTGCTCCAACGACCCGCTGGGCGTTGTACTTGCTGACTCCACCTCAAGCGGATCTAGGCCCTTTATCGGGTATATCCTTATTCTGACTAGGTAAGGCTTACCGTTCATCTCGGTAATTTTATCCCGTACTTCTTTATCCTGTAGCTCACCTGTCTTGGGGTCATCCCCAGGCGCCTCGCCGCCTCCTTTATGACGAAGCCACTCTCCTCAAGGGCTTTCTCTATCAGCCTCCTCTCCACATCCCATATGGATTCCCCGTTGGTAGAAACCGGAACGTACCTGGGCCTCTCCGACTGACCGCCTCTTATCTCCCGGGGGAGATCCTCGACTGTAAGGATACCGTCGTTATCGAGTATTACCATCCTCTCGAGAACATTTTGGAGCTCCCTCACGTTCCCCTTCCACTCGTAGTTAAGGAAGGCGTCCATGACCTCGGGGGAGACTGTAACCTCCTTGTTGTACTCCTTCTTGAAACGTTCCAGGAAGTGCTGGACTAGTACAGGTATGTCCTCCTTCCTCTCCCTGAGGGGGGGTATGAAGATGGGAATGACGCTCAGCCTGTAGTAAAGGTCCTCCCTAAACTTTCCTTCCCTTACCATAGTCTCGAGATCCCTGTTCGTTGCCGCCACTATCCTAACATCCACCTTCACGGGCTTCGTTCCGCCGAGCCTCTCTATCTCCTTCTCCTGAAGGACCCTCAAGAGCTTCACCTGGAGTTGTAGGGGGAGCTCTCCTATCTCGTCCAAAAAGATGGTCCCTCCCTGGGCGAGCTCAAACTTTCCCTTCTTTGAGGAGTAAGCCCCCGTGAATGCCCCCTTCTCGTACCCGAATAGCTCAGCCTCAAGGAGGTTTTCGGGTATGGCCCCGCAGTTTACCGCCACAAAAGGCTTGTCTGCCCTTGGGCTCAGGAAGTGGATAGCCCTGGCGAAGAGCTCCTTTCCAACACCGCTCTCACCCCTGAGGAGAACCGTAGCGTTTGTGGGAGCCACCCTGTGGATCAGATCTAAGACCTCGAGTATCTCCTTGCTCCTCCCCACTATACCCTCAACGTGAAGGTCCTCGTACACCCTTTTAAGCTCAGCCTCGAGGGCCCTCTTCTCGTTCTCCAGAGTCCTCCTCTCCTCCTCCACCTTCCTCTCCAAAGAGAAGGCGTTGGCTATAAGGGTAGCTATCATGTTGAGGAACCTCGTGTAATCGTCTAGGGACTCCCTCTTAGAGATCTCCTTATCGACGCTCAGAACCCCGACAACCTTTCCCCCTGCCTTTATAGGGACGGCTATAAAGGCTATCTTCTTACCTTTTAAGTTCTTCCTCTTCCATAACTTGTTCAGGAACTCGGGCTCTTGAGATATGTCAGGCACAACTATGGGGACGCCGTGCTTCCAGACCTTCCCCGTTATTCCCTCCCCCTTCTTAAACCCGTCCTTCGGGAAGCTGCCGGAAGAGGTAGCCCTCACCACTATCTGGTCTGTAGATGGGTCGTATAGGGTTAGCGTTACCCTCTCGAAGCCCAGGAGCTTCTTTAGAAGCCTCAGCACGTACGGAACGGTTTGCTCTAAGTTCAAGCTCCCCGATAGGACCTTGCTGACCTCGTAGAGGGTCTCGAGCTCGAGCTTCTGGTTCATGGTTATTAATTTAGACTTTATAATACTTCAAAAACATGAAGAGAGCTATAACCTTACTGCTCTTTGTACTTCTGGTTGCATTCGCCGAGGAGAGAAGTCTGGAGGAGATCGCCAGAGAAGAGAAGGAGAAGGGGGAGGTGGTCCTAAACTTTCAGGATACCGAGGTTAAGGATCTCGCCCTCTTCATGGGGGAGCTGATAGGTAAGAACGTGATAGTAGATCCGGCCGTTAGGGGAAAGCTGACGCTCGTGTTCTCAAAGCCTCTAAAGATAGAGGAAGCCTGGGATGTTTTCACCTCCGCCCTGTTCATGCAAGGCTTTGGGGTGGTGGAAGGGGACAGGGTTGTTAAGATACTTCCGGTGAACGAGGCGGTTACGGTAGCAGAGCTAAAGAGGAAGCCGGCCGAAGGTGAGCTCGCGACCCTTGTATTCAACCTAAAGCACACCGAGGCTCAGACGGCTATGAACTCTATAAGGCCGTTCCTTTCACCCTTCGCCAGGGTCTCTGTTCACGCCCCCTCCAACTCCCTGATAGTTGCGGATGTTGGAGAAAACATAGAGAAGGCGAAGAGGATACTGTCGAGCATAGATAAGAGCAGTGTGGAGGGTGAGGTAAAGGTATATAAACTGAAGCACCTCTCGGCTAGGGACGCGGTTAGGATAGTATCTCCCCTCGGCTCCGTTGTAAGCAAGAGGTTCGGGGTTCCACTCGTCGTATCCTCCAGCGAGGAGGCGAACGCCTTGGTAGTCTTCGCCCCGAGGGGGGCTCAAGAGGCTATAGAGAGGATACTCTCCGAGGTGGATACCGAAGAGGTAGTGTCGGAGGTAAGGGGCTTTTACATAATACCCCTCAGGTTCGTATCGGCCGAGGAGGTAGCCCAGAGTCTCCAGAGTTTGCTGAAAGGTACCGGGACTACGAGGGGGTTCACGAGGCCGACCCAGAGGACCACTCAGGCTACGGGCAGGTACCAAAAACAGATGAAGGGAAGGAAGCCCCAGAGGCCTAAGCCGGTTCAGAAATCGAGAGCTGAGCCCCTCACTGTTATAACGACGAAGGAAGGTATGAGGATAGGTTTCGATAAGGGGACAAACTCGATAATACTTTACGGGACGCGATCGGAGTACGAGAGCCTGAAGAAGCTGATCTCAAAGCTGGACATAAGGAGGAAACAGGTACTGATAGCTGCCACCATAGTGGAGGCTTCAACAAAGAGCCTGCTCGACATAGGGGTGAGATGGCAGATCCTGGGAAAGCGCGGCGGGGCCAGCTTTAGAGGTAGCACACTAACAGATATATACAGCTCCTTCGTGTCCGGGAACTTCCTCATAGGCGTCTTCTCGGAAGCGGGCAAGACTATATCCATAGGCGGCACCGATCTGTTCTTTCCCGATCTGGTCCTGCTCTTTTCTCTTCTGGAGAGCGGGTCTGGATTTAACATAGTCTCGAACCCCAAGGTCCTCACCCTCGACAACCAGCCAGCGGTGATAAAGGTCGGTCAGGTGGTTCCCTACGCAGAGGGACTGAAGTTCGATATAAACGGACAGCCGATAATAACTTACGACTACAAGGAGGTCGGGCTTGAACTCAACGTTACCCCCAGGATATCGGGGGACAACCTACGCCTCACCATAGACCTCACCCTCCAGGAGATAATAGACTTCGTCACGAACCAGATAGGGGCGACGAGTTACACCGTTCCCGTCACCTCAAATAGGGAGGTAAACTCGGACGTGGTCATAGAGAACGGACAGACCGTTATACTCGGCGGGCTTGTGAGCACGAAGACGCTGAGAACTATGGAGGGGGTACCTGGTCTGTGGAGGGTCCCCATTATAGGGAGGCTGTTCAGGAGGGACGTAAAGCAGGACGACAAGACCACCCTCTTTATCTTCATAACGCCCTACGTGGTCTCATCCCCAGAAGAGCTTTCGAGGATCACCGAAGAGCACAGAAGGCTGTCCGAGGAGATCAAGCGGCGACTTGAAGAGAGAGAGGAGGAAAAGAAAGAAGAGGAAGATGAAGAGGACTTTTATTTCTAAGCTGCTCCTTTTAACACTCGCATCCCTTGTGATCTCCTCGACCCTGGTGCTCTTCTCACTTCCAAAGTCCGTAATCCTAGATAGGTTCTTGACTACAAAGGGCATAGGCCTCATCCCCGAGAGGGTTCAGGAAGGCACATTCAGAGTCGAGTTCGGAAGGGTTAGAGTCTTCTTCAAGAACGAGCTTGTAAGCAGACTCGACAGCCTAGGCGTATACCTCAAGCCGGCCGGCCTGGGGATTTTAGCGGTATGCGGAGATGGGTACTTGAAGGGACACGTATCTCTATCTGGCAACCTATCCGCAGAGGCTGAAGGCTTCGAGTGTCTGGAGATGGCGGGGAAGGTGGACGGAAACGTCAGACTTGAGGAGAGCAGGCTCTTTGGCAGGGTGTCTCTCGAGAATCTAGATCTAAAGGGTATAAGGGTTGATAGGGTAGATATCGAGTTCAAGGGGGATAGGTTCGATGGGAGCGTTGAGTACAGCGGCATGAAGCTCCAGGGAGGTGGGAGCTTGAAGTTAAATCCGAGCAGGCTCGAAGACTCGGAGATAAACGCCGTCTTCAGGGGGAGCGTTGGCAGACTTGTCCTGAAGGGAAGGCTGGGAAGTCCATCTGTCCAGCTGAGATAGCTTAGGCTATATTAATACTGCTGGTATGTGCGGGATAGCTGGTGTTTGGGGCAGTTCCTACGCCTCACAGTACGCCTTCTTGGAGATATACTCCCTCCAACATAGAGGTCAGGAGAGCGTTGGGATAAGCTCCTCGGACGGAAAGGAGATAAGAACTGTAAAGAGATCTGGGAGGGTGTTGGAGGCGATAAAGCAGGAGGACTTAAACTATCTGAAAGGTGATATAGCTATAGCCCACGTGAGGTACTCTACCGCGGGGGACTCGGGAGCGACAAACGCCCAGCCCATAGTTAGGAGGACCGATCTGGGGGAGGTGGCGATAGTCCACAACGGGAACCTAGTTAACTACCTCAGCCTTAGGGGCGAGCTCGAGTCCAGAGGCGTTGAGTTCAGTTACAGCTCGGACACCGAGCTCTTCCTCGCGCTCCTGGACTCAGGAGAGACCTTCATACCAGAGGGGACCGAGATACATCCGAGGGACAAAGACCTGCTGCCCAGGCTCTTTTACGCGCTCACCAGGGTGGAGGGGGCCTACAGTTTCCTAATGATAGTTGGGGATAAGCTCATAGCCGGAAGGGATCCCTTCGGTTTCAGGCCTTTGGCTGTGGGAAGAAAGGGGAACGCCCTCCTTTTTGCTTCCGAGAGCTGCGCCTTTGAAACGGTGGAGGGAGAACTCTGGAGGGAGGTAAAGCCCGGAGAGATACTCATCGTCGATGAGGCAGGTATAAGGAGTTACTTTCCCTTCGGACAGAAGAAGAGGGCCCAGTGTATATTCGAGTTCGTTTACTTCTCCAGGCCAGACAGCTTCATATTCGGGGAGTGGGCTTACAAGGTAAGGAAGGAGCTCGGCAGGCAGCTCGCTAGGGAAGACGACGTGGAGGCGGACGTGGTCGTTCCCGTTCCAGACTCCGGAGTGGTCCCTGCGATGGGTTATGCCCAGGAGAAGAAGATGCCCTTCGAGATGGGGCTCATAAGGAACCACTACGTAGGAAGGAGCTTCATAGAACCTACGCAGGAGCTCAGGAACCTCAGGGTCCTGATGAAGCTAAGCCCCAACAGAGCAGTTTTAGAGGGAAAGAGGGTTGTAGTGATAGACGACTCTCTGGTGAGGGGAACGACCTCCAAGAGGATAGTGAACATGCTCAGGCGTGCGGGAGCTAAGGAGATCCACATGAGGATAGCCTCACCACCGGTGGTAGGACCATGCTACTACGGTATAGACACACCCACGAGGGAAGAGCTCATAGCCAACAGGATGAGCCTGGAGGACATAAAGGAGTTCATAGGAGTGGACTCCCTAAGGTATCTCTCCCTGGAAGGTCTTAGAAGCTGCGTGAAGGACAGAGAGAACTTCTGCGACGCCTGTTTTAGCAACGAGTATCCTATCCCTGTCGAGAAGGTCGCTATAAGCAGGCGGAGGTGATCACTCCTCCCTCAGCCAGGTCTTTATCAGGGCGGCAACCTTCTTGGGTTCCTTTCTAGCGACCTCCACCACAGTCTTTACGACCTCGAGTTCCTTGGCCTTCTCCCTCAGAACCTCTGCTCCGGTGATGGTGGGCATCTCCTCAGCGGGCGCGGGAGCGGGTACAGGGGCGGGTGCCCTCCTTCTGAGAAACCTGAGAAGTCCGAAGAGGAGAAGAACTGTTAGGACTGATCCTACGAGAACCGGAACGAGTAGCTTCTTCCACAAGGGAACCTCGGGAGCAGCGGGAAGGCCCGCAGCTGGGCGCTTGAAGGGTATCGCCACCACAGAGAGGGTGTCCCCCCTCTTTGGATCTAAGCCTGCCGCCGCGGAGACTATCTTCCTTACACTCTCCTCATCTACGTCTTTAAGCTCCTTGTTTACTATCACCCCTATGCTGAGCCTCTTTATCCTGAGGGTCGGGTCCACCGAGACTATCTCCTTCTTGCTGACCTCGTAGTTGGTTATAGTCTCCTTCCTCTCGGTTATAGTTCCAGTCTGTCCAGCTACTGCTCCCGTCCCTGGAGGTATGTTGGCCGCTGCCCCGGGAACGCCCCCGACTGGAACGCCGGCGGTCTTTTCCTTCTTCTTCTGCTCACTCACCACCGCGGTCATATCGGGATCGTAGATCTCCTCCTTCCTCTGGACCTTGGAAAAATCAAGCTCCACAGAAACACGAACCTTCACGTTCCCGTATCCGAGGGCCTCCTCGAGGGCGGTCTGGATCTTCTTCTCTATGTCCTTCTCTATCTCCTTCTTTATCTTGAGCTGCTTGGCGGAGACCGCCTCCTCACCCCCGTCCTCGAGCATGGCGGTAAGGTTCCTCCCCCTGTCGTCTATGACAACAACGTTTTCAGGCTTCAGGTTCTCCACACTCGCAGCCACCAGGTTCCTTATAGCCTTGACCTGATCAGGGTGGATCTCCGCTCCTGGCTTGAGCCTTATGAAGACAGAAGCGCTCGGCTCCCTCTCGTCCCTGAGGAAGATCGACCTCTCAGGCAGGGCTATGTGAACCCTCGCGTCCTCTATGTTCCTAAACCTGAGGATCGTCCTTACAAGCTCCCCCTCTATGGCCCTCTTGAAGTTCACCCTCTGCTGGAACTCGGACAGCCCTATCGTGCTCTTGTCGAAGAGCTCGTACCCTATAACCCCCTTGTTGGGGATCCCCTTCGCGGCGAGCTTGAGCCTTATGTCTCTGACCTTGTTCTCGGGAACGAGGATGGACCTCCCATCCCTGCCCACCTTATACTTGATTCCCTCCTTGTCTAGTTCTGTTAGGACAGCGTTCATGTCCTCTGGACTCAGGTTCCCGTAGAGGACCGCGTAATCGGGCTGAAGGGAGTAGATGAGAACCGTAACCAGCAGGGAGAAGACTACCGCGGGAAGGCCGATTATGAGGAGCTTCTGTGTAAGAGGTAGGGCCGAAAACCTCTCCTGAAGGTTCTTTAGTGTCTCGTTGATATCAGCCATATCAGACCTGCATCCTCAGGAGCTCCTGATAGCCTTCCAGGAGCCTGTTTCGGACCTCTATCAGGAGGTTGAGAGCCAACCCCGCCTTCTCGAACTCGATTACCATCCTGTGGAGGGGAACGTCCTCACCTCTCAGGACCGCTTCACGGATCTCCTTGGCCTCCTTCTGCTGGGCGTTTACCCACTGGACGAATTCATTCAGAGCCTGTGCAAAGTCCTCGGGACCCTTTACCTCCTTCTTTCTCTCCTTCAGAAAGGCCTCGAAGGCCCCGAAGTCTATCCCCCCTATCTCCATAGCTCTATGGTCCTGTTTGCCATCTCCTTGGTAAGGTTGAAGGCGTTGAGGTTCGCCTCGTAGCTTCTGACGGCGGAGATCATGTCCGCCATCTCCTTAACCAGATCCACGTTGGGAAGCCTCACAAAGCCCTGGGCGTCCGCCCTTGGGTTCCCCGGATCGAAGATGAGCTTGAAGGGAGCGTCCGACTCCCTTATCTCGGAGACCTCTACGGGGATCTCTCCCTTCTTCATCCTTTCGGGATCGTAGGCCGCCCTGAAGACCACCTCCAGCTTTCTGAAGGGTTCCCCAGTCTGCTTGTAGGACTCGTAGTTGGCCAGATTCGAGGCAACCACGTTCATCCTTATCCTCTGGGCACGCATCCCAGAGGCACTTATCTCGAAGGCTCTAAAAAGGTCGTTCATCTTCTACCACCCCTTATCACGTTGTTGAGCTTCTCAATACTTCCCGTGGCCATCTTCATATAGACCTCGTAGGCTATCCTGTTCTGTGTGAGCTTGGCCATCTCCTCCTCGATGCTCACGTTGTTCCTATCGTTCCCCACAAGACGTCTCTTTATCTCCACGACCTTGAACCTCTCCCCGCCAGAGGGTTTCATGTGCTTGGACCGTGTGGTCTTTAGAGGTATCTTCTCCACCTCCTCCCTGAACTTAAGATCCTTGGCTTTGTAGTTTGGGGTGTCCGCGTTGGCTATGTTGCTGAGGATCACCTTGTGCCTCTTCCAGGTGTAGTCGAGACGGGGTTCGAGTTTCTTCACGCTCTTGAACAGGTCCAACCTCAGCCCTCCCAGAGGGTCCTGATGACCCTGCTCCATATATTATCTTCTTCTTTCGCCCGCTTTACAACCCATTTTAAGGTTTCCTCGTCCCTCATCCTTTCGCTTATGAGGGCAAGCCTGAACAGGGCCCACCAGTAGCCTCTTCCTTTCTCTTCGCTCTGAACGATCTGTCTGTAGTATTCGGAGGCCTTCTTTAGGTTTCCTTTTTCATAGTACAGGTCGGCGAGCCTCAGAAGGAGCAGGGATCTGTAGGGAGCGAACCTCTCTTTTTTGAAGTCCACCTCGCTAAGGACCTTCTCCAGAAGGGCGGTATCCTTTCCAAGGTAGCCCAGGAGTATCTGGGCTTCTTTCCTGTCATCGCCTTCGAGCCTGATCATGCTCGCCTTTAGAAGTTCCAGGGCCTTCTTTTCGTCGCCTCCGATTATCTTGAGCTTGGCTGTGAGGAAGCTCTTAAGTGGCTCGTCTTTCAGACGAGGTATAACCTCGTAGGCTGTTCTGTCTCCCAGGAACACGAGGGAGCGGGCCAGAAGCGAAAGGCTCTCCTGATCTGAAAAGACCCTCATGAAGTTCTGTCTGTTGGTCTTGTAGAGCTCGGATATTAACCTCGCCTCCTTTTTCTTATAAAACTTAAGCTCTTTCAGGGCCTCA
>JALWEK010000010.1 GCA_027014185.1 Aquificaceae bacterium | reverse complement strand
GGGTAAAGCTCTACTACCCGTGGAGGGGAGTCCATGGCTAGGAAAAAGAAAGAGTCCAAGAGGATGGTAAAGGTTACCTTGATAAGAGGGCTGGCGGGAAAGCCCGAGAGCCACGTGCAGGCCGTTAGGAGCCTAGGACTTAGAAAACCCGGTCAGTCTAGGATCCTAGAGGACAACCCCATGGTATGGGGAAACATCAGGAAGGCACACTACTTGGTAAAGGTGGAGGAAGTAAGCGATGAAGCTTCATGAACTTCAGCCCCACCCTGGAGCTACGAAGGAGAGGAAGAGGGTAGGAAGAGGTATAGCGGCAGGTCAGGGCAAGACCGCAGGAAAGGGCCACAAGGGCCAGAAGAGCAGGTCCGGAGACAGAACCATGCCACCTTACTTCGAAGGTGGACAGACCCCACTCCACCAGAGACTTCCCAAGAGGGGCTTCGTCAATCCCCACAGGGTTGAGTACACCCCGGTGAACGTGAAAACCTTGGAGAAGCTTTTCGAGGACGGAGCGGAGATAACCCCCGAGATCCTCGCCCAGAAGGGACTCTGTTCCAAAAACGATAGGGTGAAGATACTCGGAGACGGAGAGCTTACCAAGAAGTTCTCCGTGAAGGCCCACGCCTTTTCCAAGAGCGCTAAGGAGAAGATAGAGAAAGCAGGAGGATCCTGCGAGGTAATCGGGAAGTGATCGACTACCTCAAGAACATATTCGCATTCGAGGACCTCAGAAGGAGGTTCCTCTACACCCTCTTCATGTTCGCCATCTACAGGCTCGGTAGCCACATCCCTATACCTGGAATAGACGTTCAGGCCCTCGAGGACTTCTTTAAGTCCTTCCAGGGGACTCTATTTAACCTCTACGACATATTCTCGGGCGGGAACCTGAGCAGGATGACCGTTTTCGCCCTCGGAGTTATGCCATACATATCCGCATCGATCATGATGCAGCTCCTCACGGTCGCTATTCCAGAACTCCAGAGGCTCGCCAAGGAGGAGGGCGACTACGGAAGGTACAAGATAAACGAGTACACCAAGTACCTGACCCTTTTCGTAGCCTTCGTCCAGTCCATAGGGATTTCCCTCTGGCTCCAGAACCAGACCTCACCGACAGGTATCCCCGTGGTTCCGGAGGCAGGATTTCTCTTCATATTCGTCAGCGTTCTGACACTCGTGGCGGGGACGATGTTCCTCGTCTGGATGGGAGAGAGAATAACCGAGAAGGGTATAGGGAACGGGATGTCCCTCCTGATATTCGCAGGTATAGTGGCAGGTTTCCCGAACGCCGTGGTAAGCCTGATAGACAGGCTCAGGAGCGGTGATATAACCCCCTTCACCGCCGCCGGCGTGGTGATCATGGTCCTGGCGGTGATAATCGGGATAGTTTACATCCAGGAGGCGGAGAGGAGGATCCCCGTCCAGTACCCCCGGCGGGTTGTAGGGCGGCAGGAGTACAGGGGTGGATCCACCTACCTTCCAATCAAGATAAACCCCGCAGGGGTCATCCCTATCATATTCGCCCAGTCCCTGCTGATAATCCCCTCCAGCATACTAGCCTTCATCCAGCACCCCATAGCCCAGGCGATCCACGACGCCTTCAACCCTACATCCATCTTCTACAACTTTCTGTACGTGCTCCTTATAGTTTTCTTTACATACTTCTACACCGCGGTGATGATAAACCCGGTGGAAGTGGCGGATAACCTCCGCAAGGGAGGAGCCTTCATTCCGGGGGTAAGGCCCGGCCTGGAGACGCAGAAGTTCCTTGAGACCGTCATAAACAGGCTCGTGTTCGTTGGTGCCCTATTCCTGTCGGTGGTTGCCGTTATCCCGATAATGATCAGCTTCCAGCTCCAGGTTCCCTTCTACTTCGGGGGAACTACCGCTCTGATAGTCGTGGGCGTAGCTCTGGATACCCTCAAGCAGATAGAGGCAAACCTCCTTACTAAGAAGTACAAAGGTTTTGTGAGGAAGAGAAGATGAAGAAGAACCTCGTTTTCTTAGGTCCTCCCGGAGCTGGCAAGGGAACGCAGGCGAAGAGGCTCGCCAAGGATCTTGGCCTCGTCCACATCTCGACCGGGGACATACTGAGAGATGCTGTTAAGAACCAGACCCCTCTGGGTAAGAAGGCTAAAGAGTTTATGGACAGGGGTGAGCTCGTCCCCGACGACCTGATAATAGCCTTGATAGAGGAGGTCATGCCCCCCGAAGGCGGGGTCATATTCGACGGCTTTCCCAGGACGATAGCCCAGGCGGAGGCCTTGGACGAGATGCTAGATCGCAAAGGCCTGAAGCTCGATGCGGTTATCCTCTTCGACGTTCCCGACGAGGTGGTTGTCGAGAGGCTCTCTGGCAGGAGGGTCTGTCCGAGCTGCGGGGCTGTTTACCACATAAAGTTTAATCCTCCCAAGGAGGACGAGGTCTGCGACAGGTGCGGGACAAAACTCGTTCAGAGGGAAGATGACAGGGAGGAGGTTGTCAGGAACAGGCTCGAGGTTTACAGGAAACAGACGGCCCCACTCATTGAATACTACGAGAGGAAAGGTATATTAATAAGACTGGACGCCTCGAAGGACATCGACGAGGTATATCAAGAACTTAGGAAGGTGGTATGAAGAAGGGTATCGAGCTATACTCACGAAAGGAGATAGAGAAGATAAGGAGGGCCTGCCAGGTTGTGGCTGAGGTCCTTCAGGCTGTGGCGGAGAACATAAAACCCGGTATAACGCCCTGGGACATAGAGATGATAGCGAGGGAGGAGACCAAGAAGAGGGGTGCAAAGCCCGCCTTCCTCAACTACAAGCCTCCCTTCAGCAACGTGAGGTACCCCGCGGCAACGTGCATATCCATAAACGAGGAGGTTGTCCACGGTCTCCCGAAGAAGGACAGGGTTATAGAGGAGGGGGACTTGGTAAGCGTGGATTTTGGTGCTATAATAGATGGTTACGCTGGCGATTCGGCCATCACGGTGGCGGTCGGCGAGATCGACGCGGACAAGAAGAGGCTTATGGAGGCTACAAAGACCGCTCTGAATAGAGCAGTGGAGATGGCGAGAGCTGGAAACTGGCTTAGCGATATAGTTGAGGCTATCCACTCTACTGCGGAGGAGTACGGAGTCTATCCGGTCCTCAAGTACGGGGGACACGGTATAGGAAAGAAGGTACACGAGGAACCTTTCGTTCCAAACAACAGGAAGGACCTTGGGAAGAAGAACGTAAAGCTCAGACAGGGCATGGTAATAGCTATAGAGCCTATGTTCTCCCTTGGAACGGAGGAGACCGTTTACGACGGTGACGGCTGGACCGTGAAGACCAAGGACGGTAGCCCAGCGGCCCACTTCGAGCACACCGTAGCCATAACGAAGGAAGGACCACTGGTCCTCACGGAGATCTGAAGCATGGGAAAGAGGAAGAAGCAGGAGCGCGAGAAGGAGAAGGGGATAGTTATGGAAGGAGAGGTTGTGGAGGCCCTTCCCAACGGTATGTTCAGGGTAAAGCTCGAGAGCGGGCACGAGGTTCTGGCCCACATATCTGGGAAGATGAGGATAAACTTCATAAGGATCCTCCCCGGCGATAAGGTCAGGGTAGAGCTCTCCCCCTACGATCTCACTAGGGGAAGGATAGTTTACAGACTCTGAGGAGGTTGGCATGAAGGTAAGGGCTTCTGTGAAGAAGAGGTGTGCCAAGTGCAAGATAATCAGGAGAAAGGGAAGGGTTTACGTGATATGCGAGAACCCCAAGCACAAGCAAAAGCAAGGATGACGGAGGTTGAGATATGGCTAGGATAGCGGGTGTGGATCTTCCCGATCACAAGAGGCTCGAGATAGCCCTAACATACATCTACGGTATAGGGAAGACGAGGGTAAGGGAGATATGTGAGGGGACGGGCATAGACTGCAGGAAGAGGGTAGGTGAGCTGACCCCGGAAGAGCTCAACACTCTGAGAAAGTTCATAGACGAGAACTACAAGGTGGAAGGAGATCTCAGAAGGGAGGTCCAGCTCAACATAAAGAGACTGATGGACATGGGTTGTTACAGGGGCCAGAGGCACGCCAGAGGCCTCCCCGTGAGGGGACAGCAGACGAGAACGAACGCGAGAACTAGGAAGGGAAGAAGAAGGTCTGTAGGTGGAATAAAGAAGAAGGGTAAGTAAGGAGGAAGCGCATGGCTAAGAAGAAGAAACAGAAGAGGACTGTCACGAAGGGGATAGTCCACATACATACTACCTTCAACAACACGATCATAAACATAACCGATCCTCAGGGGAACACGATAGTCTGGGAGAGCGGTGGTACCGCAGGTTTCAAGGGAACGAGGAAGAGCACACCCTACGCTGCTCAGGTGGCCGCTCAAAGGGCACTCAGAAGAGCTATAAACGAGTTCGGACTCCAGGAGGCGGAGGTGTGGATCAAAGGCCCTGGAGCTGGCAGAGAGTCCGCACTCAGAGCGGTTTTCGCTTCCGGGCTTAAGGTTACCGCCATAAGGGACGTTACTCCAATACCCCACAACGGATGTAGGCCGCCCGCAAGGAGGAGAGTCTGATGGGTAGGTACATAGGACCCTGGGTAAAGCTCGACAGAAGGTTTGGTGTAGTTGTATCGGGAAAGAAATCAGCCCCGAGGATACTCCAGAGGAGGAACTTCCCACCTGGCCAGCACGGAAGGATAAAGGGGAGAAGAAGGAAGCTCAGCGAGTACGGAATACGTCTTATGGAAAAGCAGAAGCTCAAGTACCTCTACGGAGGTCTGAGGGAGAAGCAGTTCAAGAGGTACTTCGATCTTGCGGCAAAGTCTAAGGAGAACACGGGAGAGGTGCTTCTCCAGCTCCTAGAGAGGAGGCTCGACAACGTCGTTTACAGGCTCGGATTCGCCACCACAAGAAGGCAGGCTCGCCAGCTGGTGGCTCACGGCCACATACTTGTGAACGGTAAGAAGGTGGACATACCCCACTACGAGGTTGAACCCGGAGACATAATAGAGGTGAAGCCTTCCTCAAGGGACATACCCTTCCTCAAAGAAAACCTCGAGAACATAGATCCCAGGAGCGTTCCCGAGTGGCTCGAGCTGGACAAGGACAACTTCAGGGGTAAGGTTCTTAAACTGCCCGAGAACGTGGCCGAGTACTTGGAGGTGCCCGTGAACGTTCAGTACATAATCGAGTTCTACTCTAAGGTTTGATCTGGAGGTTATCTGATGCTGAACGAGTTTGTGTTCCCCAACAAGATTTACTGGGAGCAGAAGGAAAAGGACAGGGGTGTGTTCGTAGTTGAACCCCTCGAGAGGGGTTTTGGAACTACCCTCGGAAACGCCCTCAGAAGGGTTCTGCTCTCATCCATATCGGGAACTGCGGTGACCGCCGTGAAGATATACGGAGTTTATCACGAGTTCTCTTCCTTAGAAGGTGTAGCCGAGGACGTGGTGGAGATAATAGCGAACCTAAAGGGGGTTCGCTTCAACCTCAAGGACTCGGACGTGGAGGTTCTCTACCTCAAGAAGAAAGGTGA
>JALWEK010000009.1 GCA_027014185.1 Aquificaceae bacterium | reverse complement strand
GTAACTATACGCGAAGGCTGGCCCAGTTTGAAGCAAAATATAAAAGGGGACTTGAGCTCGCCCGCTATATTGTCCTGATGAAAATTGAGGAGATAGAGATGGCATTTCGACTTGATATGAAAGATCTGAAAGAGAGGCTACCGAAGAGGGGTGGTTTGGAAGAGATCCTGGGAGTGGAGGGGGAGGCGTCGAAGCGCATGTTTTCGACTTTCAAGGAAAATATAAAAGGTTGTGGCCTCAAGTTCGCAGGGAGAACATACAGGCCTCCTTCCGATGAGGTAAATGCGGTTCTCAGCCTTACATACACTCTTGCTTACTGCCTTGCCCTCCCGCTTGTGATCTTTATGGGCTACGATCCTTATATATCTTTTCTACATACAAAGCGAGGGACACACGCCTCCTTTTGCTCGGATGTTATTGAACCTGCCAGACCTTTTTTAACAAAGAGGTTGGAGTGGTTGCTTCTTCAAAGAAGTTTGGGGCCGAAGGATTTTAACAGATCGGGCAGGGGAGTTTACCTCAGCAGGTCGGGAGTGGAAAAACTGCTGAACTGGTTCGAGTCGATAAAGGAGGAACTAACACAGAGGCTAAAGGAAACCATCGCCAGAATAGGTGAGGAACTGTGAAAAGGTTCGTAGCCTGCTACGACATATCCTCCAATAGTGAAAGGACTAAAGTAATGAGAAGGTTTAAAAAGGAAGGATTCCACTCGCAGCTTAGCTTTTTTGAACTTGAAGCACCCTCGGCGCAGGCGGTTTCGGAAAGAGTTAAGCAGTTCCTTTCCAGAACGGATAGGCTCGCGGTCATAAGGCTTAGTAAGAAAGGCAAAATAAAGCGGATAGGGAGTTTATTTGAAGGGACGGAGTGGGTTCTGTGAAATTGCTTATACTGACAGATAAAGCAAGGTTGGACGGCTATAAAAAAGACATTCTTAGATTCAGAGATGGAAGGGTTGTAAAGCTCAGGGATTACACCTCCGTAATAACCTTCGGTGAACCGGGGCTGAGACTTCCCTGCCCGCCAGTTCATATAAATGTGGGCGAAGAGGATTTAGTAATAAAGGACCTGAGCTCTCCTGATATATTCGGCAGTGCTACTCTTGAGCCTTTTTTAAAAATGGTCGATCTCACCGAACGGGTTCTTGGAAAACTGATGCACAGGAACGGTATATATTCCTTAGGAATGCTCTTAAACTGGTTAGAAGGTTACAGACCTTTTTACCTAACTTTGTGCGCTCTCCTGCTGGCTATAACTTTTCCAAAATACAGGTTTATCTTTAACCCTGAGGATAAAGCGACTCTGGAGGGTAGGAGCGTTAAACTACGTGATATCTTTTTTCTGCCCTGCACAGCTTACGCTGTGTTAAAGGAGTTGGAGAAGATCTTATACTTTGGTTGCGATAAGCTATCCGCCCCCAAGGAATGTGTGAACGCCTCCCTGAGTTATATTGTAGGAAACCCCTTTTTTGAAATTCTCTATCTAAGATCCATCAGGCTCATTAGCGAGTTCAGGCTTCTGGAACCTCACCATGCCAAAACCCATCGTGGCTTTCCTTCCCGCCCCCGCAAACTCCGCAAACCTCGCAAGCGTGTTCAACCATCTGACGGCCTCTTCGTCCTTTGAATCGATGTAGTAAACTGCCCTTCCCGTAAATCCAGTCATTTTTCCAAGCTTTGAAAGTTTGATCTTTCTCGTCTTTATCCACGCTCCAGCCACCGCGATCCTTTCCTGAACTACATCTCTGAGATCCTTCTCTATTCTCACTTCGGAGAAACGTACCCACTTCCTTATGAGCCCTTTAAAGAGCAGGGTAGGGTCAGGCAATGGGTAGTCATGCTCGCCCTTTTTAAAGCTCGTAGGTGTTATGAAGTCGAGAACTACGGTCTTCTCCGGAACCGAGCTTCTATATAGATCCTCATAGGATATAACGAATTCTTCCTTTATATAGGGTTTCTTCAACTTTTTAAGCCTTACGTTCTCTATAAAGCAACCATCGTTTTTTTCCAGGATAAGTGAGGAGAGGAAAACGGGAAATAAACTTTCCCTTAAAAAGGAGATGTGTAGGTTTATCCTGTAGAGTTCTTTTTCCTCCCCGAAGAACTGAGGAAACCATAAGCTGAAGGGTTTTATCTTGGCGGGTCTGTGCAGTTCTTCTGCCGTCTTTCCATCAAGCAGGGAGAAGAATAGACCATGCATCCTGTCGGGTGTGAGAAGTGAAGAGGGGATCGGCTTTTCCGGGATCAGGGATACACTTAGTCTTACCGGCATGGGTTGATTATACTCAAATTATCTCCACCTCTCTGTTTCCCTTCTCTACGTATCCACATACGAAGGCCTCTGGTCTCAGGAGCTCCAAGGCTCTTTCCTTATCCTTTTCACTCACAACAGCTATCATACCCACGCCCATATTGAAGGTCCTGAACATCTCCCTCTCCTCTATATTTCCGAGCTTCTGGATCCATCCGAAGACGGGATTTGCCGGGATGCTACCCTTCTCCACAACCGCCTTGGCGTCTTCGGGGAGTACCCTTATAAGGTTTTCGGGTATTCCGCCCCCGGTTATATGGGCGAGAGCCTTTACCTTCACCTTCTCTTTGAGCTTTTTAACCTCCTTTGTATATATCCTTGTTGGAGTCAGGAGAACCTCACCCACAGTCTTCCCGAGCTCATCCACTCTGTCCGTCAGCTTAACCCTCCTGTCCTTTAAAACCTTCCTGATGAGGGAAAAGCCGTTGCTGTGGAACCCGGACGACCTTATGCCTATTAGGATGTCCCCAGGTGAAACCTCCTTCCCCGTTATAACCTCCTCCCTCTCACAAACTCCCACGCAGAAGCCGGCAAGGTCATAGACTCCTTCAGGGTAAAATCCCGGCATCTCCGCGGTTTCACCTCCTGCGAGGAAGACCTCACCTCTTCTGCACCCTTCTATAATTCCGTCCATCACTCTTTTGAGAACTTCGAGATCTATCTTCCCCGTAGCTATGTAATCGAGGAAGAAGAGGGGATCGGCCCCCGTTGTCAGGACGTCGTTTACGTTCATGGCGACGAGATCTATCCCAACAGTTTCATGTACTCCGAGCTCCTGGGCCACCTTTAGCTTCGTTCCAACGCCGTCGGTAGAGGAGAAGATCACCGGTTCCTTGTAGCCCTTTATGGGAAAGCCGCTCGCAAAGCCTCCGAACTCGGTGAGAGCCCCTTTGGAAAACGTACTTTTTACCCTCTCCTTTATGTACCTTACGAACTCGTTAGCCCTGTCTATATCTACACCGGCGTCCTTGTAGGTGGTCAAGATCCGTTCCTCCTGAAGTAAAACTCCTCAACCACTGTATATATGGGTCCTATACTGGTGAGGGAGCTCGATATCAGAGCTATCCTGTCCACCACCTCCTCACCGAAGTTGAAGTTCCTGTACCTGTTCATGAAGCCTCCCAGCTTTCTCCTGTCCGCCTCCTTTATCCTGCATACCGTAACGTGGGGATGGAAGGGTTTGGAGTCCACCCTTATACCCACCTTCCTGTTAAGCTGGGAGATCTCCGAGGCGAGCCTCTTGAGCGTGTTCTCCCCCCTAGAGACCCCTATCCAAAGGATTCTGGGCCTCTTCCTGTCGGGGAACACGCCCAGGGATCTGTACTGAACCTTGAAGGGCTTGTACTTGTCCGCTATCCTCTGGATATTCTTTAGAACGCTGACCGCCTGCTCCTGGTTTATCTCTCCCAAGAACTGAAAGGTCATGTGAAGGTTCTGGGGCTCTATCCACTTACCCCTTATGAAGTCCTTGGTTTCTTCCCTGAACTTATCCACGTACTCGTAGAGACTCTTTGTTGTGAAGAAGCCCACGAATGCCCGCATCCGCTCTATTTTACATCAGGCCTATCGAGGAGGCTAAGGCCACCGTCCTCACGCCGAAGTAGAGAATGTGCACTCTGAACTTGTAGGTTATAACCTGCGATGTGTAGCTTCCACTCTCGTTCAGGCTCAGGTTTATCCTCCTCTGGTTGAAAACCCCCTTCAGATCCCCGTTCTTGAACACCAGAAGGAGGGGCCTTTTAAGATCGGTCTCTACAACGTACCTGAAAGGGTACGGGGTCCTCTCACTAGGTAGATAAAAGCTCCTGTCCGAGTAAGCGAAGACCGAAACCTTGTTCTGGCCGAAGAGTACGAGCCCCCCTTTAAGGATCTCTCCCGAGTACGGCCACCTTATGAGGACATCCCTCGAGAGGAATACGTTCTTCCCTCCTCCCAGGATGCTCGCGTAGGAGGGGATCTCCAAGCCCAGGAATGTGGAGAAAAGGACCCTCCTGTCGTGGGCGAGAACGTAGCAGACCGAGGGGTCGAAGCTCTCCCTTGATAGGAGCTCCTCCGGGCGGCCGCCCGCCAGGGTCTTCGGTAGGGTATCGAGCAGGAAATGAAGGGCCGATCTGATCACCGGCACACGGGACTTTTTTATAATTAAACACTCGTTCTCCTTTGGCATCGGGAAGAGCCTCTCCTCTATACCCTGGGGGAAATCCCCGAAGACCACATCGATTCCCTTCTTTTCCATAACCTCAAGAAGGTTCCTTATGCTTCCGGCGTGGTTGGAGAAGGCAGTCTTAACATCGTAGGCGAAGCTGTAAGCGTACACTACAGGCTTAGGGGAAAGCTCAGAAGGGGCATAATTCACGTAAGGTATCACCCTGACGGGCGTTACCTGGTAGGCAACGAAGCCCCAAAGGTACAGGCTAAGGAGTACTTTAATAGCCTTTCGGAGCCTCATCGAACCTTCCTTCAAAGCCCTTCAGCCGGTAAACTTCGAAGCTCTTTATCCTTTCCCCTCTCCAGAACACATCGACCCTCTTTAAAAGTTCGTAAGATCGGAAGTGCTTTTTAACTCTTGCCGGTAGACCTCCGTAGGACACGAATATGGCGTCTTCACCTTTGAAGGCGGTTAATTCATCCTTCCACAGGTAGTACTGTGTTCTCCTTCCGAGGTGAAACACGAAGGTCCGTGGGTTTCCCTCCACGTAGAAGGCGAGCTCGGCCGATACCTGGTATGCGGTGGAGAAGATGAGCTCCTTGCCGGTGTAGAACCCGCTCACCTCCCTTCCAAGATCCTCCCATCCTACCATGACCTTGACAGGGTCCCGCTTCGGGGGGAGTAGCTTCCTCATACCCAGGTAATCCACAAGAGGGGTAAAGTGGAGTAGCAGAACTAAGAAGGAGGAAAACAGAACGACGCTCCAGAAGGCAATCTTAGATCTTTCTAAGAGGCGTTCCATGAACACCGCTATCAGGATAGCTCCCGTGAAGTGCCCGAATCCGGGCCAGTTGGCGTACACCTTCTTCTTCAGAGCCAGGAAGGCGAAGAACAGGAAGACGGGGAGAGAGTAAACCGTGAGGAAAACGAGCCTTCTGTCTCTATCCTTTACAGCTTTCCACCACCCGTAGATAAGGAAGAAGAATGGGATTACGGACAGGAGGAGCGCCTGGCCCCCGAGGAACTCCAGAAAGGATCCCCAGTTGGGGAAGTGGGCTCCTTTATTAGCAAGGTTCGAGACGTGCC
>JALWEK010000008.1 GCA_027014185.1 Aquificaceae bacterium | reverse complement strand
TCCTCTATCTCCAGCTCCTCCCTGAGGAGCTCCTCCAGGCTCTCGTACTCTTTAAACAGCTCAACCTCCACCTGATAGACCTCCTCCTGGAAGTCCGCGCTCACGTAGATCTCTCTGAGGGGAAGTCCCATCCTGTTGCAGACCTCAAGGACGTCTTCCTTTATCTGCTCTATTGAAAGATCTCCGAACATACCGACCTCCTAAAAGCTGAACTTGTTCACCACAGGCATCCTCCAGTCCTTGCCGAAGGCCCTCGGCGTGATCTTTATACCTATGGGAGCCTGCCTCCTCTTGTATTCAGCCTTTCTCACCATGCTCACCACCTTCAGAACCGTTTCCCTCTCGAAGCCTCTCCCCACTATCTCCTCCACCGAGGCGTTCTCCTCTATAAAGAGCTTAAGTATGGGATCGAGGATCTCGTAGGGAGGGAGCGTGTCCTGGTCGGTCTGGCCGGGCCTGAGCTCCGCAGAGGGGGGTTTTTTGAAGACCCTCTCCGGTATAACTGGTTGTATGGAATTCCTGTAATTTGCGAGCCTGTAAACCGTGGTCTTGTAAACGTCCTTGAGCGGGGCGAAGCCCCCAGACATATCCCCGTAGATGGTTGTGTACCCCGTGGCGGATTCGCTCTTGTTGGAGGTCGAGAGCACCATGTACCCGAACTTGTTGGATATGTAGAAGAGTATGTTCGCCCTTATCCTCGCCTGGAGGTTCTCGTCCGCAGTATCGAACTCGAGCTCACCCAGAGCCGGAACCATCTCGTTAATGTAAGCGCTGAAGGTCTCATCTATGGGAACCGTGTGGAACTCTATACCGAGGTTCTCCGCAAGTTCCTTGGCATCCTCGAAACTCTCCTTGGAGGAAAACCTCGACGGCATGAACACACCTAGGACCTTATCTCTGCCCAGGGCGTCCACGGCTAAGCAGGCTGTGAGTGAGGAGTCCATACCCCCCGATAGCCCGATCACCACCTTCTCGAAGCCGTTCTTTCTCACGTAATCCCTAATCCCGAGGACTAACGCCGAGTAGATCTCCTCCTCTTCCTCGGGGCTTTCCTCCAGCCTGGGTTCTACGAAAGGCTTTTGGGGGAGCTCTACCGAGGCCGTTGGCTGGGCAGGTTCTACCTCCTTGCTGGCGTTCCTCCATCTGAGATCTAAAAGCCTTCTCCTTCTTACCTCGTTCAGATCTAGACTTACAGTTAGCGTATCCTCCTCGAAGGCCTTCGCCCTCCCTATCACCTTACCGAGAGGATCTATCACCATGCTCCTTCCATCGAATACGAGCTCGTCATGACCACCAACTAAGTTCGCATATACGACGAAGCATATATTGTCCTCGGCCCTTGCCCTGACGAAACCCTCCCTGAACCTGTGTTTCTCGATGTGGTAAGGGGAGGCGTTAATGTTCACTATTACCTCTGCCCCTGAGAGAACCGTGAACCTCTCCACGTCGTCCGGGTACCATATGTCTTCGCATATAGAAAAGCCTACCCTGTGACCGTTTACCTCTATCAGGAGCGGCTCGCCACCCTCCCTAAAGTACCTGACCTCATCGAAAACGCTGTAGTTAGGTAGCCTGCTCTTGTGGTAGATACCGATAATCTCCCCTCTGTACAGGACCACCAGACTGTTGAACAGGTCTCCATCGTAGTATGGAGTTCCGGCAACTACGAGGGCGTCCACCTCCTTCGTCCTTCTACCTAGTTCCCTTACGGCGTTCATACAGGCCTTGACGAAATCCAGCCTGAGGAGTAGGTCCTCGGGCAGGTACCCGCTGATGGCGAGTTCCGGAAATACCACTATGTGGGATACATCTCTAG
>JALWEK010000007.1 GCA_027014185.1 Aquificaceae bacterium | reverse complement strand
GTCCTGGGTAACCCTCCTCGAGATCACTATCCTCTCATCCTCCACGGGGAAAGCCCCGTTATTTTTGAAGTGGACCTCCACGTAGGCGTGGGGTGCCCTTTCGGAGTCCCGGGAGAATATGAGGTAGGAGAGGTTCTTTGCCCTCAGGGTTTTCGTGGTAGCTATCCCGAGGGCGAAGGAGATGGCGTCCCCTATATTGGACTTTCCCGCCCCGTTGGGACCAACTATAGCTATGAAGCCCTCCCCGAGAGGGATCTCCTTCCTCTCCTTGCCGTAAGACTTGAAGCCCTCTACAACCAGCTTCTCTATGAAGGCCTTCATCTCAGCCTCTTCATTATCTCGGGGAGCTTTAGAACGTAAGCATAGATACGCTTCCACTTGCTCCACTCGATCGCTGGGAAGCCCGCTCCGTAAACCTTGCCAGGTTCGAGGTCCTTGGAAACTCCCGACTTGGCGGTCACAGTAACGTTGTCCCCTATATTGATGTGGTCCGCCACTCCTACCTGTCCTGCGAGGATGACGTTCCTCCCCGTCTTCACGCTTCCCGAGACCCCCACCTGGGATACTATTATATTCCCTTCACCTATATCGCAGTTGTGGGCTATCATCACCAGGTTGTCGATCTTTGTGAACTTACCTATCCTCGTCGAGTCTATAAGAGCCCTGTCTATCGTAGTGCTGGCCCCTATCTCCACATCGTCCTCTACGACCACGTTCCCTATGTGGTTGAGTTTTCTAATACCTTCCTTCCCTATGTAATAACCGAAGCCGTCCGCTCCTATAACGGCTCCGCTGTGGATCCTGACCCTCTTTCCTATCACGGTCCTCGGATATATGTGAACCCCGCTGAAGAGGATACTGCCCTCGCCTATATAAGAGCCTTCACCCACATAGGAGAAGGGGTAGACCTTCACGCCATCCTCGAGGACCACGTTCTTCCCGATGAAGGTGAGAGGACCTATGTACACGTTCTTACCAAGCTTCACCCCCTCCTCCACGACTGCCCTGTCCGACACACCCGTCGGGTGCTCCTCTGGATAAAACTTTTCAAGATACACGGCGAGGGCGAGCCTCACGTCCTCCACCTTCAGGTAGTTAGGGTAGTTCACATCTTTGCTCACAACGAGGGCGGCCGGACTTCCTTTCACAGCCCTTTCTACATCTCCCTCCGCCTGGCAGAAGACGAGGGTCCCCTCCTTTGGGTTCGAGGTGGAGGAGATACCCAGAACCTCCACCTCTGGATCCCCCACCAGCTCAGCGTTCAGAAGCTCGGCTACCTCCCTGAGCTTCATTTCTTGGGCACGCTTTCATCTATCATCTTTATTACCTCTGTCGTTATGTCCATCTCAGGTTCCTTGTATATGAAGACGCCGCAGTCCATAACCCCGGTGTACCCCCTCTCCTTGGCCAGCTTCTCCGCTGCCTCCTTAACCCTGTTATAAACCATGTTCTCGAGCCTCTGCTTCATATCCGCAAGTTCCTTCTGGGCCTTCTCCTGTAAGGTTCTGGCTTCAGACTCTATCTTCTGGTACTCCTTTATCTTCTCCTCCTTGGCCTTCTGGGATATGGCCTTGCTCTCGATCTGCTTCTTCAGCTCCTCGAGCTTCTGTTCCTTACCGCTCAACTTCGTCTGGTACTCGATGAGCTTCTCCCTGAGCTCCTTCTGTGCCTGGGCTACCAGCTTTGACTCTTGGAGTATCCTGTTTGTGTCCACGCAGGCGAGCTTGCCCTGGGCGTACACAGTTCCTACCATAGCGATGAGGAAAAAGAGCACGAGTCTCCTGAGCATGTTTACCTCCTTCCCCAGCTTTCTAAGCACCCCCCAT
>JALWEK010000006.1 GCA_027014185.1 Aquificaceae bacterium | reverse complement strand
AGATACCACTCTGGCCTGCTCGTAGGTGAGTCTTCCGTTGGGGACCCTTATCCTTACCATGAAGTAGCCGGGAGTAGCTTTCCTGTAGAAGATCCCGTACCACTTGAGACGGACGTCCCTATCGTCCTCAGGGATGCTTTCCCAGTTTCCGTCCTCGAAGTACCTCTTCATCCTCTCCTTGAACTCGGGATCGAAGGGGTGAAGCTCCTTCTTTATCACCTCTATCTTGTTTACCCTCGTGGGTTTTTCCTTTACGAACTGCCTGAGTATCTGTTCCACAAGCTCCTGACAGCTGCCGCAGGATGTGGAGGCCTTCGTCTTCTGCTGGATCTCCTCGAGGGTTCTGCAGCCCTCCTGTATGCACTTTACTATTTCTTCCTTGGTTACCGCGTTGCAGTTGCAGACTATGTCCGTGTCCTTTAGCTCCTCTACCTCCGTTATCTCCTTGGGAACTATGTGTTTTATCAGGAAGAAGGGTCTCTCCTCTGTTATCTCCTTCCCACTCTTTATGAGATCCAGTAAGTAATTGTTTCCTTTAATGTCGCCGTACAAAATTGTACCTACAATTTTGTCGTTTCTGACCACCGCCTTCCTGTATACTCCCTTCCCGTTGTCGAGGAACGATATGACCTCGTCCCCTTCCTTTTCCAAGAACTGACCGGCGGAGAACAGGTTTATCCCCGCCACCTTGAGCATGGCGTAGGTTATGAAACCCTCGTACTTCCTCTCGTTTCCGTGAACCACGTTGTGGGCACAGACCTTGACCTGCTCCATTATGGGTGCCACAAGACCGTAGGTTCTTCCCCTATGCTCTATGCACTCGCCCACCGCGTAGACGTCGCTCGCAGAGGTCTCCATGTAGTCGTCCACCACTATCCCCCTGTTTACCTTCAGACCGGAGTTTATCCCCACATCGGCGTTGGGCCTTATACCTGTCGCTATCACCACAAAGTCCGCGGGCAGTTCCTCTCCGTCCGCAAACCTCACACCCTCGGCTTTCCTATCCCCCAAGATTTCCTCCGTGTTCTTCTCCAGGAGGACCTTTATACCCACCTTCTCGAGGTCTCTCTTGAGCAGGTCGCTGGCTGTCTTGTCGAGCTGCTGCTCCAGGGTCGTAGCGAGAATGTGAACCAGATAAACCTCCAAGCCTATGTCCCTGAGGGCTTTAGCAACTTCGAGCCCGAGCAGTCCCCCACCTATGACCACGGCCCTCTCGGAGATCCTCGCGTAGTCGAGTATCTTGAAGACATCTCCCGCCGTTCTGTATGTGAATACACCCTTCTTATCTGTTCCTTTTATAGAGGGTGGTATGAAGGGCTTGCTTCCCGTGGCAATTATCGCCTTGTCGTATCTGAAGATGTCCCCGTCCTCTGTTACAAGGAGCTTCTTCTTTGGGAAGAGCCTATCGACGCGCCTGCCGACCTCCAGCCGCACACCCCTCTCCTCGTACCACTGCCATCTCTTGATGTAGATCTCGCTCATGGTCTTTCTGCCGGCGAGGACGTCCGTTATCAGTATCCTGTTGTAGCCGATGTACTTCTCGTCTCCGAAGACCTGGAGCCTTATGTCCTTTCCGTTCGCATGCTGAAGTATCTCCTCAACCAGCGCCGTTCCTGCTATCCCGTTTCCGATTATCACCACCTTCATCTTCCTTCCTCCTGCAGGAAACGTTGCAAGAATCGTGCCAGAATTTCGGGGAGGTAAAGTTTTAACTTATTAGACTGCTATGAGAAAAACGGGAGTCGTTCTCCTCTCAATGGGTGGCCCGGACAGCCTCGAGGCGGTCCAGCCTTTTCTATACAACCTCTTCTCGGACCACGACATAATC
>JALWEK010000005.1 GCA_027014185.1 Aquificaceae bacterium | reverse complement strand
AAGTTCCACAGTGTATGAGAGGATAGTAGCCCGTCTTCCAGGCCTGGTGCATGTTCCTGAGCCAGACCGCTGCGAGGGCAACGGGGTTAGAAGTTCCAGATCCGTGGTAGTTCCAGGCTGTGCAGGAGGTCTGGTGAGGCTCGTTGAGGTAGTCGTAGCCGAACTTGTTCATGAACCAGAATATGGATGCGGGGTATCCGGGTATGTTTCCACACTGACCGCAGGACTTGTGGTGCCAGAGCTTGGCGGTAGGTATGGTCTTTATCCTACCGGTCCTGGTGTAAACCTCAACGGGCTTGTTCTCTTCCGTGATCCTGTAAACGAGGATCTCTCCCTTCTCCTCGAGCTCGTACATCTCCTCGAAGAGATGATCGTAGTGAGAGTGTTTGTTGAGTATCGGGAAAGGTTCAGGATCAGCATATCTCAAATATGGGCTCTTCCCATGTCCCATAATCACACCTCCTTTTGGTTTTTGTCCGGGGTACCAACCCCATTAATCAGCATATTACTCTTCCTCCTCCTCTTCCATGAGCTCTTCCCACCTTTCCTCGTTCTCCTCGACTATGTCCATTATGACGTTGTAGAGGTTGGGGTCGAGCTTCTCGAGCATCTCGAAGATGCCCGTTTCCCTCCAGATCTGATACATCTCTATGGCGGTCTCGAGAGAAACTTCCCAAGCGGTCTTGACGGACTTACCCACGTCGAAGGGTATGGCCATCCTCTTGGCCCTGAGGTTCTCCATGTTGTCGAGCATCTTGGGACCCCAGTCGGGGAAGAAGTCCGGCTGGAGCATGTCCGCCGAGAGCTGGTTTCCGGTCGTCATTACCTTTAGCAGAACCCTTCCGTAGGGCTTGAGGAGGTCCTTCGTGGCCTCGAAGGCGTTTCTGACCGCAACCTCTCTCATTATGATCACGAGCCCGCCGGGGTTGTTCACGAAGGGGCACCTTATCCAGCAGGTAAAGCACTGGGAGCATGCCCAGATGTACTCGTGCATCATATCGTAGATGACTTCCACGTCCTCCTCGAGGAACCTCTGAACTATCTCCCTGGGAGAGTAGTCGAAGAATCTATTGGAAGGACAGGATGCCGTGCAAACTCCACAGTTTAGACATCCGAAGAGGAACTCTTTGAAACGGAAGTCGGATTTGACCTCCTCGTATATCCTGACCTTCTCCTCCCAAGGGACCTCCTTGGTCTTCTCGGAGATAGGTATATTGTATCCGTAAGGGTGTCCTTCCATATCAGCACCTCCTAAGAGTGGTATGCTCAGATACTAAGTTAGTCCCTTTTCCTTCGGGAAACAAAAAAATTTCGTTATAGGCATATAAAAATATGCTTATAATCATATTTCTAGAGGAAGGGGAGGAGCCCCTCCCCTTAGCTTTACAGGGATATAACAGCATACTCTCCGCTCATGAGCTTGTCGAGGAAAGCCGCACCACCGATGATTCCGTCGCAGAGCTCCTCGTTCACGTCCTCTTTCTTGTAAACGTCCGTAAGATCGAGGGAGGGAACACAGAGATATATCTTGACGCCGGCCTCTTTAGCCATAACTATGAAGTCGTACACAGTCTGATCTACACCGGGTCTGACCTTTACCCTCTTGGCGTTATCCTTCATCAGGAGAAATCCAGCTTCAGAGGTTATGACCATCTCCACTTCGTAGTCCATCGTTGTGGCTGCGGTTGCCAGGAAGAAGGGAGCACCGGCCTGTGGGTTTATAAGCTCACCGGTGGTGGGCTCTGCCCTCTCGAAGAAGGGTACCGTGAGAATGTAGAAGAGAAGCTTTTCATACTCCTGTCCTGCCATCTGTCTCCTCCTAAGAAATTTTTAAACGAAAAGTATCATAGGCTTGTCGGCCTCGAGAACGTAGTTGATGAAGGTGGCAGCTCCTCCCGGAGGTTCCAGTCCGTCTATGAGATCCTCGTACTTGTATCCGAAGAGCTCCATGGTCATCTGACAGGGTATAAGCTTGACGTCCGCCTCCTTACAGAGCTCTATAAGCTCCTCGACCGAGGCTACACCGTGATCCTTCATAGTCTTCTTCATCATGGCCGTCATGAAGTCGGTCATTCCGGGTATCACGCCCATCAGCTGGGGAGGACCTGGGAATATGGCCTCCATCAGGCCTGCCAGCTGCCCCGCGACAGGGGTCTTCTTAACGGAAGGTGGGAAAGCCATCGGCATACCCGGGTTTCCAACGGGAGCTATCTTGAGCTGCTTCATCTTCTCCTTGTGAATGACGTTCAGGCCGTAGAAGGTAAAGAATATAGCTGTCTCTATACCGAGGGAGGCTGCCGTTGAGGCCAGTATGAGAGGAGGGTAAGCCCAATCCAGCGTTCCTTTTGATGCTATTATTGCGAGTCTCTCAGTTGCCATGGCTACCCTCCTTTATTAGCCTTTCTTCTTGATGTAGAAGATATACTTACCTCCTTCTTCTACAGTTTCAACGAGCTCGTGACCGGTCCTCTGGCAAAATGCGGGTATGTCCGCTTTCGATCCCGGATCGGTAGATATAACCTCAAGAACCTGTCCGGGCTGGAGCTCCTCGAGGGCCTTTTTGGTTTTCAGAACTGGAAGAGGACAGTTGAGCCCCGAGGTATCGAGGGTCTTATCAGCTGTAACGCTTGCCATACTACACACCTCCTTTAAGGTTTGCAGGGGAAACCTCTTAATTAGATTATCACCATATTTTTATAAGCAGACTATTACTTTTTATTAATAGAAGGATAATGCCCATTTATAGTTTACAGACGGGCCCCTCAGCTATATGTTAATTTAACATGAACAGGAAGGAAGAGATCCTTAGACTGATAGAGGAGGGCTACACTACGGCCAAGGAGCTCGCCAGGTACTTCGACGTTTCACTCATGACCATATACCGGACGCTCCGGGAGCTGGAGGAGGAAGGAAGGATAGTGCGAAGGCACGGGACGATAGAGCTGAAGAGGGAGGAGGAAGTCAGAGAGAACAACTGTGCCGTGTGTGGGAAGGAGGTAGATCTCAGACTCGCATTCATATACATCCTAAAGGGGGGCAAGAAGGTCCATACCTGCTGTGCCCACTGTGGCCTTATAGCCTACAGGACCTTGAGTCCGGAGAAGGTGGAGATGGCGATCACCAGAGACTTCATAAGCTGTAACCCTATAAACGCCTTCGCTGCAACGTACGTAGTTGGGAGCTCCGTATCTCCATGTTGCAGTCCTTCCGCCTTCGTGTTCGCTGAGAGGGAGAACGCAGGTAAGTTCGCCAAGGGCTTTGGGGGGTATATAACGGACTTCGGGGATGCGGTTGTGAAGATGGAAGAACTAATGAAAACAGGGCAAAGGGTCGATATAAACATATAGGGAGGAAGGAATGGCTATAGATTACCAGCCCCTTTACGTACTCTCCGGCGGTATGCTCCTTCAGGAGAGGAAGCTATCCGTTGTAACCAACAATCTGGCCAACGCAGACACGCCCTCCTTCAAGAGAGATCTGCTGGAGGTCTCGAGCTGGTACACCGACATGGGCGGCAAAATCCAGGACAGCTCCCCTGAAAATCCGACCAATAACTTCGTGTACCCCATGGTGGTTAGGGTGTTCACCGATCTCTCGCAGGGTCCCCTGAGGGAGACTGGGAACGATCTCGATGTAGCGATAGAGGGAGAGGGATTCTTCGGAGTCAGGACACAGGAAGGTATAAGGTACACGAGGAAGGGTAACTTCAGGCTCGATAAGGAGGGCTACCTGATTACGGAGGAAGGATACAGGGTCCTGGACAGGAACGAGAGGGAGATAAAGATCGCGGGGAACAAGGTCCAGTTTGATCCTGAGGGCAACATATACGTTGACGGGAACCTGCAGGCCACCCTGGGCGTGTGGAACCTGCGAAACCCGAGCAAGGTGGGCTTCGACCTGTTTACGGGAGAGCCAACACCGGCCCAGAACTTCAGAATACATCAGGGTTTCCTGGAACTCTCAAACGTAAATCCAATAATCGAGATGGTCAGGCTGATAGAGACCTCGAGGGCCCACGAGGTTTACGCGAGGCTCGTTCAGGCCGTGGACGAGGTTCAGGGCAGGGTGAACACCATGGCCCGCTAAAAGAGAGTTCCCTGAGACCTTACCCTGAGGATCTTCTCAAGGTCCCTAAGGATGCTCTTCATCTCGAGCTCTTCGAGCTTCTTCTTCAGCTTTTCCATATCAGGTTCCTTTATCGTGAGATCCTCCTCACTCAGATCAACCTTCGCATCGAGCATGGGCTTTACGAGCCTGTAGGAGAGCTCGAGATCTTCCCTTTTCGCCTCCGGGTAGAGCCTCTGGAACTCGTCCCAGTTTTCGAGTATTCCCTCGACCCCTCCGAACCTATCTATCAGCTTAACGGCGGTCTTGGGACCGACCCCTTTGATCCCCTCAACGTTGTCTATCTTGTCTCCCACGAGTGCGAGGTAGTCGGGGAGCTTTTCAGGGAGGACTCCGAACTTCTCCCTTACCTTATCAGGATCGAAGACCTCCCAGCTGATCGGGTTTATCACCCTCACCTTGTCGCCCACAAGCTGGAGCATATCCTTGTCGGGTGTGTATATCTTCACGAAGAAGCCTCTCTTAGAGAACTCCTCGGACAGTATGGCTATCAGGTCGTCGGCCTCGTAACCCGGCACCTCCAGGATCGGTACACCCATCAGCCTTAGCAGCTCCTTTATCACCGGTATCTGGACCTTGAGTGGGTCGGGCATCGTGGGCCTTCCAGCCTTGTACTCCTTGTAGATACCCTCCCTCTTCGTAGGGGTTGGGGCGTCGAAGACCACCACGAAGTACTCTGGCCTCTCCGACTTCCATATGGAGAGGATGGCTCTCAGGAAGCCGTAGATGGCACCCGTAGGGAACCCACTCTTGGTCTCCAAAGGAGGGAGGGCGAAGTAGCTTCTGTAGATGAAGGAGGAAGCATCGAGCAAGTGGAGAGTCTTCATCTCTGAGTATTATAATTTCTGGGGATGATAAGGAAGGGGGTTCTGGGTATTCTCTCCGGGCTCATAGCGTTTACCTTCTTCGCGGATCCAGAGCTGGTTGAGGAGGTGGCGGGTCTAGACAAGAGAAAGGTTCTGACCCTAGAGGTTCTGGTGCTCGCCATATTCCTCTTCATATCGGAGCTCGTCAGGGTGGACGTTGTAGGGATACTGATGATGGTTCTCTTGCCACTTCTGGGCCTCGTCGATCCTGAAAAGGCTATAAGCGGTTTGAGTAGTAACGCGGTGGTTTCTATAATAGCGGTGATAATAATCGGGGCGGGCCTCGACAAGACAGGCGTAATGAACGTTCTTGCCAACCACATAATAAAGCTGGCGGGAAAGTCCAAGACCAGGATAATAACCCTGATATCGGGGACGGTCGCCCTCATATCGAGTTTCATGCAGAACATCGGGGCGGCGGCCCTCTTCCTGCCGGCCGCGGTGAGGATCTCCAGGAGACTCCACATCCCCATTTCCCACATACTCATGCCGATGGGCTTCTGCGCCATCCTGGGAGGAACGATAACCCTCGTGGGCTCGAGCCCCCTGATACTTTTGAACGATCTTCTGGCCCTGTACAACCTGCCACCGTTCGGCCTGTTTTCGGTAACCCCAATAGGCCTGATGCTAGTTGCCTCCGGAATACTCTACTTTGTTCTCTTCGGTAGGTTCATAC
>JALWEK010000004.1 GCA_027014185.1 Aquificaceae bacterium | reverse complement strand
GCCTACGAGATACTCAAGTCCCTCGGCCTCAGGAGGAAGGGTGTTGAGATAGTGGCCTGTCCCACCTGCGGGAGGATAGAGGTGGATCTGCCCAGGGTGGTTAGGGAGGTGGAGGAGAAGCTAAGCGATGTCAAAAAACCCCTTAAGGTAGCGATAATGGGATGTGTTGTGAACGCTATAGGGGAGGCGAGGGAGGCAGATATAGGACTCGCCTGCGGCAGGGGTTTTGCCTGGCTCTTCAAGGACGGGAAACCCATAAAGAAGGTGGACGAGAGCGAGATGGCCGAGGAACTCCTTAGAGAGATAGAAAAGATGGGTTAAATTAAGTTAGAGGAGAAGAGGTATGGAGGAAGAGAAGAAGGAGGATCAAGAGCAGGAACTCTCCCAAGAAGAGCTCGCAAAACAGTGGGAGGAGGCCCTGGCACAGCAACAGACCCAGACGGAAGAGGTCCAAGAAGAAGAGAAGACAGAGGAGGAGGTCAAGGAAGAGACCCCCGTCACCGGCGAGCAGAAGAAGATAGGTGAGAAGGATATAGCCAAGATCCTCGACAGGCTGATGGATATACCCCTGAACGTGGAGGTGGTCGTGGGAGAGACGGTTATCCAGATAAGGGAGCTGATAAACCTCGGTCCCGGCTCCGTACTTGAGCTCGACCGGGAGACCACTGAGCCGGTGGATATAAAGGTGAACGGGAAGCTGATAGCCAAAGGGGAGCTCGTAGTTGTTGGAGAGAAGTTCGGGGTTAGGATAACAGAGATATACAGCGAGGAGAGGAAGAGCGTATTCAGGGACACCCTCCAGGAGAGCCTCAGAAAGTGAGTATAATCTTATCCTCATGAAGGAACTCGTCCGCTCCAAACTGGCACAAGCTGTAAAGGAGCTTTACGGAATCGAGGCCCCCGACTTCAAGGTGGAAAAACCCAAGGACGAGAAGCTGGGGGATATAGCGACCAACATAGCCTTCTTGCTCTCGAAAAGTTTAAAGAGGAACCCGAACGAGATAGCGGGCGATCTGGCGAACAAACTCTCTGAAGACGATACGTTCGAGTCCGCAGAAGCGGTTAGAGGGTTCGTGAACCTGAAATTCTCTAAGGGTTTTCTTCTCTCTGAGTTCAGAAAGCTCCTCTCGGAAGGTGAAGGATACTTTAAAGAGGACTTGGGGAAAGGCCTAAAGGTCCAGCTCGAGTTCGTGAGCGCAAACCCCACCGGCCCCCTTCACCTTGGGCACGGGAGGGGTGCGGTAGTGGGCGACACCCTCGCCAGGCTCTTCAGGTTCTACGGGTTCGATGCTACGAGGGAGTACTACATAAACGACGCGGGAAGGCAGGTCTATCTTCTGGGCGTATCCGTGCTCTACAGGTATCTGGAGCTGCTCGGGGAGGAAGAGAAAAGACCCGATATAAAGGAGCTGTTCGAGGAAGAGGGTTACAGAGGCGAGTACGTTATAGACATAGCGAAGGCGCTCCTGGAAGCGGTCGGAGACAGCTTACTCTCCGAGAATAATGTGCTCGAGGCAAAGGAGAGGATCCTCTCCTTTGGCTTTGAATTCCCCCTCGAGTACACGTCCAGGTTCAGCCCCGAGAAGGAACCCGAGGTGGAGCTCTGCTCGGCCTTCGGTCTCGACATGATGATGGAGGAGATAAGGGAAGATCTCAGTTACATGGGTATAGATTTCGACGTCTGGTTCAGCGAAAGGAGTCTGTACGAGAGGGGGTTGGTCGAGAAGTTGATAGAGGAGCTGAAGGGGAAGGGATACGTTTACGAGGCGGAAGGTGCTCTCTGGCTCAAGACCTCGGAGTTCGGAGACGATAAGGACAGGGTTCTCAGGAAGTCGGACGGCTCTTACACCTACTTCTCATCTGACATAGCCTACCACTGGGACAAGTTCAAGAGGGGTTTTGAGAAGGTCATAGACCTATGGGGGGCGGATCATCACGGGTACGTACCCCGTGTAAAGGCGGCCCTCAGGATGCTCAACATACCCGAGGACTGGCTCGAGGTTTACCTGGTTCAGATGGTCAAGCTCTTCAGGGGCGGCAAGGAGGTGAAGATGTCCAAGAGGGCGGGAACCTTCGTCCCCCTAAGGGAGCTCTTAGAGGAGGTTGGACCGGACGCTGTGAGGTTCGTGTTCTTAACAAAAAGGAGCGACACGCCCCTGGACTTCGATGTGGACGTTGTGAAGGAGAAGAGCTCGGACAACCCAGTTTTCTACGTCCAGTACGCCCACGCGAGGATCTCAGGCGTTTTCAGAGAGGTTAAAGAGAGACTGGGCCTAGATCCGGAAGGGGAGGATTTCTCCGGGTTCCTGGATCACCTGGAGGAGGATATAGAGCTGAAGCTGATGAAGAAGAGCCTTATGATGAAGGACGAACTGATCGAGGTAACCCTCAGGAGGGACCCCCATCTGATAACCTACCTTCTGATAGATCTGGCCGGTCTCTTCCATTACTACTACAACCATTACAGGATCATAGGCAGCGAGGAGGGGGTGATGAAGGGGAGGCTCGCCCTTCTAAAAGGTGTAAGGACGGCTATCGGGCTTAGTTTAAAATTAATAGGTGTGTCGGCACCTGAAAGGATGTAAGGGGGAGAAAGATGAAGAAACACAGGCTTGTCCTTCTCTTAGGTATCCTGGTAGCTCTCATCTTCTTCTACCTTGGACTGAACACCTGGATGGCATCCCAGGAGCAGCAGTCCGCGCCTCCGCCCGTCGTGAGGAGTAAACCTCCCGTTCAGATAAAGCCTCCGGCACAGCCCGTTAAACCTCAACCACCCGCACCAGCCGCCCCGAAGGTAGAGGAGGAAACTCCAAAGCCTAAGGTGGTAAAGCTGACTCCCACCGAGCCTAAGAAGGAAGAGAAGAAGGTAGAGGAGAAACCGAAACCTCAGGTGAAGAAAGCCGAGGAGAAGCCTAAACCCAAAGTCCAGAAACCGAAGGAGGTAAAGAAGGAGATAGTCAAGAGGGAGGAAGAACCAAAACCTAAAAAGGTCAGCGTAAAAAAGGAGAAGCCGAAGTCTCTCAGGGAGTACGTAGTGCAGATAGGGGCCTTTAAATCCAAGGATAACGCCGATAAGAGCCTAAAGCTCGCCAGAAGTAAAGGCTTCGACGCCTTCATAATAGAGGAAGAGGGACTCTACAAGGTGAGGGTAAGGGTGAAAGCGAAGAGCCTCCTCTCGGCCCTTAGGGAGGTGAGAGGTGAGTTCAAGAACGCCTTCATCGTGAGATGAGACTACTTCTCCTCACCCTTTTGGGGATAATCCTGCTCTCCTGCTCGGCAAAGCAGGAGAAGACGAAAGAGGAGGAGTGGAGGTATCTCTACGACCTCGGTATGTCCTCCTTTTACGCCAAGAACTACTCTGAGGCCATAGCCTACCTATACAGGGCCTCAAAGGTGGATCCAAAGGAACCCCGGATATGGAACGCCCTCGGGATAACCTACATGGAAGTTGGAGAGTACAGAAAGGCCGAGCAGGCCTTCAAAAAAGCCCTGGAGAGCGATCCGACCTTTACTGAAGCTAAGATGAACCTGGGGGTCCTATACCTCAGGATGAAGGACTACGACAGGGCTATAAGTTACCTCAAGGAGGCCATCTCGGACGAGACCTTCGACAAGAAACACCTGGCCTTTTACCACCTTGCCAAGGTTTACAAGGAGATGGGTAACAAGAGCGCTTACATAGAGAACCTCAGAAAAGCCACGGCCTACAACCCCCTCTTTCTAGACGCACAGCTCGAGCTTGGAAGCGCCTACATGGACGAGAAGAGGTACGATGAGGCGGAGAAGCTGTACATGTCCTTACTTTCAAACAACTTTAAAAAACCAGAGGTTTACCTGAGCCTGACGAAAGTATATTACGAAACCGGCAGGTTCGACAAAGCGAAGGAAGCCGTCAGAATGGTTCTCGAGGACAAGCAGGCGAGCAATCTCCACAGAACTCAGGCCTACGAGATCCTTAGCAAGATACTGGTTGAAGAGCAGAGGAGAACCATCAGGAAGAGGATGGCTATAAAGAGGAAGAGGGAGGAGAAAAGGAAGTTTGGAATACAGATCGCCGCGTTCTCAACCTTGAGGAGGGCGGAGAAGCTCGTAGATGAGCTCAAAAAGAAAGGGCTGAGCGATCTGAACATAATCGAGTCTTCGGGGATATACAAGGTGATTTACGGTAGGTTCAGGTCGAGGGAGGAAGCCCGTAAGGAGATAAACAGACTAAAGAGGTTCGACATCTACGGCTTCATAGTAGAGGTCGAGTGAACCTTAGCCCTCCTCTTGTATGCTTTGAGCGTGTTCAGGAGAAGGCCTGTAACCGTCATAGGTCCGACCCCGCCCGGGACCGGAGTTATGGCGGAGACCTTACCCTTCACCCTTTCAAAATCGACGTCTCCAACTATCCTGCCGTCCAGCTTCGATATGCCAACGTCTATAACGACAGCCCCTTCTCTCACCATATCCTCCTTTATGAGGTGAGGCACTCCCGTGGCCGAGATCAGTATATCCGCTCCGAGGGTGTACTTTTTGAGATCACGGGTGTAGATGTGACATACGGTTACAGTGGCGTCCCTCCAGAGCATAAGGAGTGAGAGGGGCCTGCCCACTATAAAGCCCGCCCCCACTATCACCACGTCCTTCCCTTTAGGATCTATCCCGTAGTGCTTTAAAAGCAGATCTATCCCTAGGGGCGTGCAGGGTATGAAGCCGTCCTCCATCCTGGCGACCAGCTTTCCCATGTTCTGAGGATGAAAGCCATCCACGTCCTTGTCAGGATGTATGGAAAGGATAACCTCCTCCTGGCTTATCTGCTCCGGTAAGGGTAGCTGGACTAGGATCCCGTCCACCTCTTCCCTCGAGTTGAGTTCGGCTATCGTGTCGAGAAGCTCCTCCGTAGTTACGTTAGAGCTGAGCTCGTAGAAGAAGGATTCTATCCCGACCTTCTTGCAGGCGTTTATCTTGTTCTTCACGTATATACGGCTCGCTGGGTCGCTTCCAACGAGGATAACGGCGAGACCAGGTCTCCTCAGGCCTGAGGAGACGTACTCCTCTACCTCCTTCCTTATACCTTCCCTTATCTTCTGGGAGAGCTCCTTGCCGCTCAGTATGAGGGGTTCTTTCATCTTCTCTTCCATCTGGTTCCTGCCGGGGTGTCCTCTAGCTCTATGCCAAGGTCCTTCAGTCTATCCCTTATCAGATCAGCTATCTTGAACTGCTTCTCCTGGCGGGCTATGGTCCTGACCTCAACAAGGAGATCGATCAGCCTCGTGTCCATCACCTGTCCAGGCTCGAGCTCCCTTTCAACGACCCTCCTAACCTCACACTCGGGATACAGGTCCTCCAGGAGACCAAACATCTTCTTCATGAGCCCAAGGAGAGACTTAGAGGCGAACTCGTAGGCGGAGAGCTCCTCCTCGGTTATCTTACCCTCGGAGTAGGTCCTGTTCTTTATCTTTCCCAGCTCGCTCACTAGGGAGAAGACGTGGGAAAGGGCCTCGGGGGTGTTGAAGTCGTCACTGAGAGCCCCGAAGAAGGCCTCCTCAGTTTCCTTTACCTTGTCGTAGAGGGGGTGCGTCCCCCCTTTCCCGGGAACGACCTCTAGCTTCTTGAGGATCTCGTAGTCCTCTATCGCGGTCCTGAGCCTCTCGTAGGCCCTCTGTGTCTCCTCCATCTTCTCCCAGGAAAAATCCAGCGGGCTCCTGTAGTGGGTGAAGAGGACAAGGAGCCTCAGGATGTCCGG
>JALWEK010000003.1 GCA_027014185.1 Aquificaceae bacterium | reverse complement strand
CCTATTGTATAAAAAGCAGAATGCCCTTAGGTCTTCTATATCCCCTTCACGTAGAGCCTCGTCTTGCTCTAATTTCCTCAGTATCCTTTCCGCATTTCCTCGCCCCCTATTTCCATGTTTATCACACACTTCCCTCAAAAATGGCAAAATATCATCAACTGTGCTCTCAAAAAACTTGCAATTAATTTTAATTGTTATCTTAACCTTGCTCATGGTGTGCTCTCAAACATCAAAGATTTAAACGTGGGCTCTATAGGTTTGAATCCTTTAACCAATGCGTCCCCGTTTATATATACATCCTCGGGGTTTAAGTCTTTTATAATCTGTTCTATAACCTCTTTATCCCTCTCTAATGATATGTTTTCCAGGCTCCTCCAAACAACCGCGATCCTTCTACCATCCTTTTTCCCGAAGACGAATATGTATCTCCTGCCGTTGTCCTCTACAACCCTGTATTTGCTCACATGAAGGCCGAGCAGGTAGTTGAAGGTCTCAATCAGATCTACACTTACCTCCCTTTGTTGATAATCTTCTATCACCTTTAGCTTGTAATTGTACGGATCTTTAACCTCTCCGATATTGAGGAAGGTCTTGCTCCCCTTGGTTTCCCACTCGAGCATATACTTCACGAAGTAGTCCGGCAGATCGTAGAGCGTCGGCTCTGGCTTTTCAAACTCTATGTTTTCTAATGCATCTTCGTACTGTTCTAAGGTGTGGTATTTAAAAAACCCGCCGGCCGTTTCCTTGTTGTACGTTCTCTTAACATCCTCATCCCTGCTTATGCCGGATTCGTCGTAGGCCAAGACCTTTTTCATCCTCGGCAGGATCACGGTCCAGAAGTGATCCCCCATCTCTATACCTATCCATTTCCTTCCGAGCTTGTGCGCTACGGACAGGGTGGTCCCGCTCCCAAGGAAGAAATCCATCACTATGTCTCTGTTGCTTGAAGATGTCATCTGAATTATCCTCTTGATCAGCTTTTCGGGCTGTTGAGTTGTAAAGTTTACGCCTATGCTCTTAACTACCCTCTCTTTTGCGGTCATCATGGTTGCGAAGGAAGGTATATCTATCCACCAGTCCGGAGATATCTTCCCGGCGTAATCGGTTGCGTACCTTCCCTCCCTTTTGGTCAATTCATCCTCTCCCTTCCTCGGTACGTATATCTGATTGAAGATGGAGTTTTCAGACTTCGCATAGAAGAATATTGTGGAGTGGTTGTTCTTCAACCTGTCTGTGGGGCCGCCGGGCTTCTCATAGCACCAGATGATCTCGTTCTTAAACTTGTCCTTACCGAGTATGCTGTCCAGCAGCAGTCTTACGTACATATTGCCGTTATCGTCACAATTAACGAAGAAGCTGCCCCTTTCGTTTAGCATACCCTTAGCCAGGGAGATTCTGTTCTCGAGCATGGTTAGCCAGGTTGAGTCTTTGTATCCCACCTTGTAAAGGTAGTCGGCCTCCTGCTCCTTGTTGAAGGGAGGATCTATGTAAACTGTCTGCACCTTGCCGTAATACTTGTTCAAAATAAGGTTCAGGGCCTGCCAGTTCTCCGACTTAATCAAAACACCGTCTAAGATCTCCTCCAGATCGTTCCTTTCACTCAAGGCGTTCAGCAGTTTCAGCTTGAACTCCTCGCCGAAGTGCCTTGTGTCGATAGGCAAACTCTTCCAGCTGTTGCCGTGCAAAGTTGTTCTCTCTATCAAATCCTCCCTTCCCTTGACCTCTACTCCAAGGAGCTCCTTCCACTCGCTCAGCTGCCTCTCATTGTTCAAGATATCATCGAGTACGCTCTCTAAAAACTCCTCACCCGCGTATTCTTTAATCCTGTTCAGGGTAATCACGTAGTGGGTGTCTATGACAAATTTCTTCTTCTCCCAGATCTTTCTCTGGAAGTCTTCTATCTGTGCCAGGAATTCGATGATCCTTTGCGTTACCTTTCTGAAAGCCCTAGTTACTACTAGATAGAGCTTCAGCTTGTCAAAATAGCCACCCTGTTCCAAGACCTGCAGATCATCCAGCCGTAGAAGCTCGTTTTTGATGTAGAAATCTAGCTCCCTTTCGAGGAACTCTTTCAAGTTTTTGTGGATGAAGTAGTCTGTTGTGTTCCTCCTCGTGTATCTGTGAAGATGCTTTCTTATATAACTGCTCTGTGTGTTAGACCTGGGATCCCTTTCAAAAACAACTCTTGCCAGACTGCCATCAGGGATCTCTCGGCTCAGAACCTTTATCGTTTCCTGATTTATCATATCCTGCACTCTGCTGCTGTCGTACCTGTATTTCTTTGCCTCCTCCTCTGTAAGACCCCTGTATTCAAAGTAGATGTTCAGCTCTCTCTTGCCTTCATCGAACTCAAAGGGTGGCTCACTTAGGATGAAGAACTTTCTCTCCAAGGACTTTACGTTGCCTTTCTCCTCCTCAGCCTCTACTACCTTAAAATTAACCGTTAGATCCTTAACCTTAAAGGTGTATTTCCTGAAGTACTCGGTGGTTTTAATGTAGTACTGGTCTTTATTTACCCAGTAAAGCAGAACTTCTTCTCCGTTGTAGGGAATGCAATACCTTTCCCTGCTACCATACCTCCTCTTACTTATGAAGTCTCCTCTATCGTAGTATCTTGAAAAGAAGTTGATCAGATGGTTGTAGATATCTCTCTCCAACTCATCCGATTTAATTCCTTCGCCGAGGGATATTAACTGGCTCTCTATCTCCTTTATCAGTTTATTCTCGATAAAATCCTCTATCTCCTTGCGTTTGTGGTTCATTATTCTGTAGATACCAAAATCTAAATCTTCGTTTTCAACCTGAAAGATCTCCCTCAACTTCTCTTTTAATTGCTCTCTTGGATCATTTTCTGTCACGTTATCGGTCATCTCGGTACGGTTTAATTATATTTAAAGCTACCAGTCTCTGACAAGTAAAGCCACGTCCTGCAAAAGGAAGTTCCCAGGCCGCTGGAACGAACCGAAGAAGGTCCGATTTCAGGTTAAACCTTGTGTAGCCCACATCTTAACTCCTCTCTGGTAAAATATCTCACATGGCGGGCAGGATAGATATAAACAGGATAACGAGAGACCTTTTCATAGAACACAAGGGAGAGCCTTACAGGGTCCTGGATTACGAACACGTGAAGCCCGGTAAGGGCCAGGCCTTCGTGAGGGTGAAGGCTAAGAATATGCTAACGGGAAACGTTATTGAGATAACCTACAAGGCTTCCGACAGCATACCCTTGGCAGACTTTGAGCAGGTGTTCGCCGAGTACTCGTACTCTGACGGGGAGAACTACTACTTCATGAACACACAAACCTACGAGATGGTCGCCATACCCAAGGAGAAGATAGAGGAAGAGGCTAAGTTCCTAAAGGAAGGCATGCAGGTTGTCGTTTTTCTGTACCAGGGCCAGCCCGTGGGTATAGAGCTTCCAAAGCATGTAGAGCTCAAGGTTGTGGAAACGGAGCCCGCCTTCAAGGGGGATACAGCCGCGGTAGGGACCAAGCCGGCGAAGCTCGAAACGGGGGCGGTAGTCCAGGTTCCATTCTTTGTGAGCGAGGGGGATGTAGTTAAGGTGGACACGAGGACGGGAACTTACGTAGAAAGGGTAAAGTGATGGATAAGGAGTTCATAAGGGAGCTTATAGAACTTGTAAAGAACTCGAACATAAGATCCCTAAAGATCGAGAGTGAGGAGGGAAAGATAGTAATAGAGACACACAGGGGGGACCTCGTTCAGCCGAAACCTCAAAGAAAAGGTCCAACCGTTGAGGAGTTCAAACACCAGGAGGTCCTGCCACCCTCTGAGGACATAAGCGAGGAGGAGAGGAGGTATCACGTAATAAAGAGCCCTCTGGTAGGCACCTTTTACCGTTCACCCTCTCCTGGGGCACCCCCCTTCGTTGAGGTCGGGGACATAGTCTCTCCCGGTCAGGTCCTCTGCATAATAGAGGCTTTAAAGGTTATGAACGAGATAGAGAGCGACGTGAGGGGAAGGGTTGAGAAGATTCTGGTAGAGAACGGGGAAACGGTCGAGTACGGTCAGCCCCTGTTTCTTATAGATACTGAGATCTAGGTCACGGTATGCCTTATAAGGATTATGCTTCCTAAAACCATAAGGAGCCCCAGAAAGGAGAGCAGTGACAGTCTGGAGGGTTTGAGACCTTTGGCAAGGTTGAGGTGTATCAGAAAGGCGTAGTACACCCAGATAACTAGGGTAAGTATGAGCTTCGGATCGTTTATCCAGTGCTTCCCCAGGAAATTCTTTGCCCATATGCTCCCGAATATCAGGGTCAGGGTTAAGAATATGAAACCTACGTTGAGCAGAACCCTCTCCATCTTCCTCAGCAGGTTTACGGGAACCATGAAACCCTCTATGTGTTTGGATTTAAGCTTCTTCTCCACTAGGAACTTAACGGCAGAGGATATGCCCGCCAGGATGAGCGAGGCGTAGGCGACCGCCGCCGACAGTATGTGGTAAACGTAGAAGGGATTTTTGTAGCCCACCTTGTGTGCGGGGAGGCCGACCAGCGTGGTTAGAAATCCTATGAAGGACACTATAAGGCCGAAATCGGCGACGTTCTTCTTAAAAACCAGGTCTAGGACTATGAACATGAGTATTAAGGAGTTTCCCATAAGGGAAACCATGCCGTAAACGTCACCAACAGGAAAGTGACCTGTGGAGGCATAGACCTTAAAGAAGTGGACAAGATAAAGGGAAAAGGCTACCAGGAGACCTATCATAGGTATGTTTCTGAGGTTCACACCGAAGAAGGTCCTTACTGCAAAGAGAGCTCCGCTGAGAAGGTAGATGACGACGGAGAGCAGTAAAAAGAGCATAAGGTTAATTTTATATAGAACTCGGTCCTCAGCTTAGCTCGAGCATCCTCTCTATAGGTCTTCTTGCCCTCTCTATGAGGTCCTCAGGCAGTTCTACCTCGTTTATCTCGTTCTTGAGGGTCTCGTAAACCTTTGGGAGGGTTATACCCTTCATGGTACAGCAGTAAACCGTTCCGCAGTAGTTCATGGACTCCGGGAATATGTACTCCTTGCTCGGGTTCTTCTTCTCGAGAGTGTACCTGAGGCCAACTTCGGTTATCACTATAACCCTATTGGCGTCCACGCTTGTCGCGTACTTTATTATCTGAGAGGTAGAGCCTACGAAATCCGCAAGTTCTATCACGGCGGGATGGCATTCCGGGTGAACGGCGACCTTGGCGTCGGGATACTTCTCCTTTAGCCTCATCACCTCCCTCGCCGTGAACTCGAAGTGGGGAGGACAGAAGCCCTTCCAGATGACGAACTCCTTCTCGGGGACCTGCTTCGCAACCCACTGGCCGAGCGCCTGGTCTGGCAGGAAGACTATCTTCTCAGCCTCGAGCTTCTTTATTATCCTGGGGGCGTTGGCTGAGGTAACGCATATATCCACCTCAGCCTTGACGTCCGCCGTGGTGTTTATATAGGCTACGAACTCAGCGTCCGGATGCTTTTCCCTGAGCTTCCTTACCTGCTCCGCCGTGACCATGTCCGCCATTGGACATCCAGACTCCGGGTTGGGGTGGAGTACCTTCTTCTGGGGGCTTAAAATCTTCGCCGTCTCGCACATGAACCTGACCCCGCAGAAGACGATAATATCCGCGTCGGTGTTCGCCGCTTTTCTTGAGAGCTCCAGAGAATCACCAACGAAGTCCGCTATGTCCTGCACCTCAGGTCTCTGGTAGTAGTGGGCGAGTATAACGACGTTCTTTTCCTCCGCGAGCCTCCTGACCTCCTTCTGG
>JALWEK010000002.1 GCA_027014185.1 Aquificaceae bacterium | reverse complement strand
CTCCCTCGTGTTGTCTCCGGGTCTGAGGGGAAAACCCCTGTACATGTATATGGCGTAGGCCTCGAGGGCCTTCATCTCCTCACTGTCTTCTGGGAGCTCCCTTCCTTCCAAAGGCCTCTTTATGCACCAGTTTATCATCTCCCTCAGCGTTGCGACCTTTCCCACATTGTCCTGGAACTTGGGGAAGGTGTGGGGGTTCGTATTGGCGGCGTCCGGGTGGCAGTTGGCACAGGTCAGGCCGTTCTTACCCAGCTTTGGACTGTGCCAGAGCTCGTCCCCCTTCTTGACCAGGGCCATCAGCTCCTCGTTCATCAGCTTGAGGTCCTCCTCCGCAAAGGGTTTTCTCGCCTCGGCCACGTTGATGAAGAAGCTGATTGACAGACCCGCAAAAATTCCTACTCCCAGGATCACACCGGTCTTTACAAACCTCATGACACCACCTCCTTATCAAAGTGGCACGCCATCTTTAAGTTCGTCAGGTATCAGCTCGGCCCAGGTGTGGTACTTCATCTTCCCGAGGAATGTCTCGTCTATGTAAGTGCTGGCAAAGCCAACACCGTCGTATATGTCACCTGGATCCACCCTCAGCATACGGATCTTTGGATAGGGAAGCTCAACGGGCGGGTACGGCCAGGGCCACGCGGTCGCAAGGTTACCTATGTGGACCATGTTCCCGGTCTCGTTGTAAACAACCTGATGAACGTGCCCGTGTATGGCTATCACCTTCTCGAACTTAGAGAGGATCTGTCTTATCTGTGGAGCGTCCTTGGTCTGGAAGTTCCACCTGGGATAGTAGTTCCAGAGTGGCGAGTGTGTGAAGATGACTATGGGGGTATCGGGGCTGAGGTTCTTCACGTCCTTCTCGAGCCACTCGAGCTGCTCCTCCCCAACCCCCCAGAGACCGCATATGTGACACTCGAGCTCAGCTATCGCGAGCATCCTCTCCCAAGGAGACATGTTCCTCGCCGTCCAGTAGTCTTCGACGAGGATAGAGTTCATACCTATGAAGTGGACACCCTTGTGGTCGAAACTCCAGTAAGGCTTTCCAAACATCTTCTTCCAGGTCTTGCCCATGTCCAGGTACCAGTCGTGCTCTCCGGGGATTATGAAGTACTTGATGCCAGCTCTCTCTAACCTGTCGAGGAACCTCTTCCCTTTTTCGAGCTCCTTCACCTTACCGAACTGGGCCAGGTCCCCTATGAATAGGACGAAGTCGGGTTTGGGCCTCATCTTGATTATGTCCTCTATGGCCCTTGAGAAGGTCTTGTCGAACCTGTGGTTGGGCATCTCGTAAAGGTGGGCATCGCCAACGACGACGAAGTTAAAGGGCGTTATCTTACTCCTTCTGGAGGCGACCGCCTCGGCTACATTGACCATACCTAAGAAGGGCGACAGGGCCGAGGCTGTGAAGGCGGCCATGCCCGCCTTGGCCGAGACCTTGATCAGCTTTCTCCTGTCCATCTTCATCTCAACCACCTCCCTTCACAATTTCTCCTTCAAAGGGCGGAAGCTCCGGCTCCTCCACGTAAGGAACCGTATCGCAGGTGAGGGCCTCCAAGAAGGCCACCAGAGCCTCCTTCTCCTCCTCGGTCAGGTTAAGGGGCTTCAGCCTAGGATCCTTGTTGGGAACGTTACCACCTCCCTTGTTGTAAAACTCCACCACCTCCCTGAGGGTTTTAAAGACTCCGTTGTGCATGTACGGCGGAGTGAGGGCAACGTTCCTAAGCGTAGGTGTCTTGAAGGCCCCCTTATCCTTCTCCTTCTTGGTTATGAAGTACAGTCCGAGGTCTCTGTCTATTGAGTCAGGATTCCTAAAACCGTGCTCTCTGAGGACGAAGTTCCTCGTTACCCTTTCGAGGGCGTCGTCTTCCACCTTGTTCTTTGGAACGCCCGTCACGTGGAACTTCTCATCGGTAAAGTTGGGACCGTTGTGGCAC
>JALWEK010000001.1 GCA_027014185.1 Aquificaceae bacterium | reverse complement strand
GTTCAGGAGAAGGAGCTCGGTAGGGATCTCGTATCCAGGATGGGTCTCAAGAGCTTAGAGTTCATGCAGTCCAACCTGGGGAGGAAGGTTATAAAGGCAGCCGGTAAGCTCAGCTCCTTCCTGCCTTCCGAGATAAAAACACCTCTCCCGACCGGCGCGGTCAAGTTCATGCCAAGGCCGGACGGTAATCCCTTCGGGATAAGGGGGAGGACCTTCGAGGCTGAGAAGGAGAAGGGAAGGCTCCTCTTCTTCACAGGTTGCATGATAGACGTCTTTTACGGCAGAACGGGGGAGAGCGTTGTAAAGCTCATGAACAGGCTCGGGTACACGGTAGTGGTTCCGGAAGACATAAAGTGCTGCGGCGCGCCGCACCTCTACCACGGGAACAGGGAAGCCTTCGAGAAGCTCAGGGATCACAACCTGAGAGAGATGGAGAGGCACGAATTCGATGCCATCGTCGTAGCCTGTCCCACCTGTGGCGGAGCTCTTATAGAGGATTACGGCAGGGACTGGAAGGTCTATGACTTTGCCGAGATAATCTTCAAGGAAGGGGAAAACGCCAAATTCAGAGCTGCGAACGAAAAACTCACCTTCCACGTCCCCTGCCACTCCTACACAGCGATGAGGGTTGATCCTAAGGTCTTCTACAGCGTGATGGAAAAGGTAGATGGGGCCGAGGTTGCAAAGGCGGAGAAGGCCCAATCCTGTTGTGGGTTCGCCGGGCTCTGGAGTATAAAGAACCCTAAGCTATCGGAGAAGGTCCAGAAGGAGAAGATAGAGGATTTTGAGAGGACCGGGGCAGACTTCGTTCTCACAACCTGTCCAGGATGTGTGCTTCAGCTGAGGGACGGGGTGAGAAAGTTCGGTGGAGGTCAGGAGGTTAAGCACCTGGCTGATTATCTCGCCGAGAAGTTAGACTGAGAGTATGCCCTACGTGAACAGGTTCCCGAAGATGGCAGCGATCCAGAAGTGCAGGGCTCTCAAGCTCGGCTATCCTGAGGAGACGGCAGGGGCTATAGGGAAATAGTGGAGGCCCTCAAATACGCCGTATTCAAACGCATAGCCCATTTAGGGAGAAGGTATAAAGAAGAGGAGGCCCGAGATCCCTCAGGACTGGGACACCTTCAAGATCTTCGAGCTTGCCGCTTACAAGGGAAAGCCCTTCATCAAGGACGAGAGGAAGTTCTTTAAGGAGGTGTGGGTTCCCCACGGGGACGACCCTATCGAGTATTAGATCTCAATTTTGGCGTACTTCTTCCTGCCCTCCTCGAATATGTCCCCTCCGTACGCGTCGTTCGCAACTATAACTGGAAAGTCCTCAACGTAGAGCTTCCTTATCGCTTCGGTTCCCAGATCCTCGTAGGCTACGAGTTCAGAAGACTTTATGTGTTTCTGGAGTAAGGTGGCTACCCCTCCAACGGCGGCGAAGTAAACGGCTTTGTACTTTTTGAGAAGCTCCTTAACCTGGGGAGAGCGGTACCCCTTCCCTATCATACCCTTCAGGCCGAGCTTGAGGAGGGGTTCCACGTACTTGTCCATCCTTATGGCTGTGGTAGGTCCGGCGGAGCCTATGACCTGACCTGGCTTCGGCGGTGTTGGTCCTACGTAGTAGATTATCTGACCTTCGAGATCCACGGGGAGCTTCTCTCCTTTCTCGAGGGCCTCCACCATCCTCTTGTGGGCCGCATCCCTTGCCGTGTATATGTATCCCGTTATCAGGACCTTGTCCCCAGCCCTCAGGCTCTCCACAACCTCGTCTGTGAGTGGCGTGGTTATCCTCTTCTCCATGGCAAAAGTATATCACTTGGTCACGGTTATGAAAACCGAGAGGGCGCCATCCTTTATCTTGTACCTCTTTATGATCAGTCTGTCCTTGAACGCGTCGGGTACGTTCTTGTATATTTCGGACCTCTTGAGCACTTCGAAGACGCTGATCTTCAGGTACTCTCCATCCCTTTCCATTCCCCTCTTCTCGAGCTCCTCTATGCCTTGGGGGGAGATGATCTTTAGATATACACCCATATCGAGGGTCTCAAACTCCCTCACGTTGTAAACCTTCTTCTCATCCTGAGATCCCCTGAACTCGAAACCTCTCTTGAATAGAAGCCCCTTCTTCTTCCCCCGTATCTTCGCAAGTCCCTCGGAGAACTCAAAGTCGAGGTCCTGGAAGACCCTCTTGAAGTCCTCCGGACTCAGCTTTACCTCTACCTCTGTGTCTATAAGGTTGCCGAAGTTTATAAGATCTTCTTTAAATATTCCCATGCTAATTATCTTTATAAACTATCCTTCCCCCTTTTATAGTGTAGATCACCTTTCCGGTAAGCTTCTTACCCCAGAGCGGCGTGTTCTTGCTCCTTGAGAAGTTGGTCTCTTCGTTCAGAACCCACTCCTTCTTTATGTCGAACAGAACTATATCCGCCGGAGCTCCCTCCCTAAGCGTTCCACCCTCTATCCCCAGTATCCTAGCAGGGTTTACAGACATAAGCTCAATCATTCTAGAGAGGGATAGAACCTCCTCGGACACCAGCCTGAGCATTATAGGCAGGGCCGTCTGGAGCCCTATCATGCCGGGCATCGCCGCGTCTACCCTGCCCTTCTCGAACTGGGCGTGGGGGGCGTGATCCGTGGCCACGCAGTCTATCGTCCCGTCGGATATGGCGCCCCTCAGGGCCTTTATATCCTCCTCCTTCCGCAGGGGCGGGTTCACCCGGGCGTTCGCTCCGGATCTCAGGACCTCCTCTTCGGTAAAGAGCAGATGGTAAGGGTTCACCTCACAGGTTACGTTCGCCCCCTTCTCCTTAAAGTACCTGACTATATCAACTCCGAGCGATGTGGTCAGATGTTGCAGGTGCACGTGTCCCCCTGTGTAGAGGGAGAGGATGCAGTCCCTAGCGTTCAGCACGTCCTCAGCTTCCGGCGGCCTCGGCAAGATCCCCGTAAGTGCGGATACCTCTCCCTCGTTCAGGTCTCCGGTGGCGAGCGAATTGTCCTCGCAGTGGTCCATTACAGGGACACCCAGCTGGGCTGATAGCTCCAGGGCTTTCCTCATCACATCCGAGTCCATCACAGGGGATCCGTCGTCGGTAAAGGCAACACATCCGGCCTCTTTGAGCGCCCAGAAGTCGGAGATCTCTCTACCCTTCCTTCCCTTGGTGATGGTTCCCGCGGGAAGCACCCTACACAGGCCGTAGCAGTTGGCCTTGCTTATTACGTACTCGGCCACGTGAGGGGAGTCTATGGGAGGATCTGTGTTGGGCATGCAGACGACCGTGGTAAAGCCACCGGCAACCGCCGCTTTGGAGCCGCTGAGGATATCCTCTTTGTAGGTCTGGCCCGGATCCCTCAGATGAACGTGAAGATCAACGAAGCCGGGCGCTACTATCAGACCCCTGGCATCTATTATCTCAGCCTCAGGTTCGAATATGTCCTCCTCTACCCTGCTTATCCTGTCGCCCTCTATGAGAAGGTCGTAAACACCCAGGAGCTCCTGGGAGGGGTCTATCAGGGTCCCTCCCTTTATCAGGTACTTGAGCATCAGCCTTCCTTCTGGGCGCCTTCCTGGGCGAGCCTCTCAGCCTGCTCCACCATGTTCAGAACCTCTGGTATAGCCGATTTCAGTGCGGAGAAGTCCTCAAGCTCCCTGAAGTTGGAAACTACCACGGCTAGAGAGCTCAGGATCTCCTCCTTGAGGGGTCCCTCGCCCACCTTTATCTGGGCCATCGCTCCGAGTATGGGATGCTTTATGCTCTCTATCAGAGGCTTCGCCTCCTCCGGGGAGTTTGAGCTGGCTATCTGCTCGAGGGTTTCCCTGAACCTCTTGATAAGGTTGATACCGATCTGAAACTCCTGACTCATACCCATATCAGCTCACCTCCTAAAGGAGCTTTTTCTTCAAGAGATCTACCTCGTCATCCTCGGATAGGCCGAGATACTCCAAGAGCCTTCCTATGCTGACCCATTTCTTCAGGACCATACCCTGGGTGACCAGGGTCTCGAAGGGCTCATCGTCCCTCACCAGGCCTATATCTTTGAGAAACTTCTGGAAGAACCTCGCATACAGCAGGTGCAGAACGGCGTGCTCTATGCCACCTATGTAGACGTCAACCGGCATCCAGTAGTCGGTCTTACCCTTATCAAAGGGTTTTTCCTCGTTTTTGGGATCGCAGTATCTGAGGAAGTACCAGGAGGAGTCAAAGAAGGTGTCCATCGTGTCCGTTTCCCTCCTCGCCGGCCCTCCACATTTGGGGCAGGTGGTCTTTACGAACTCTTCGGAGGTCTCGAGCGGGTTCCCCCTTCCGGTGAACTTAACTTCGAGGGGGAGCTTTACCGGCAGATCCTTTTCCGGGACCGGGACGGTTCCGCACCTTTCGCAGTAAACGATGGGTATAGGGGTTCCCCAGTATCGCTGCCTTGAGATGTTCCAGTCCCTCAGCCTGTAGGTTACCTTGAAATCTCCGAGGCCCTTTTCTTTCAGCCATCTCGTTATCTCCCTCTTCGCCTCCTCGCTATCTATCCCGTCGAAGCCGTCCGAGTTCACGAGTCTCCCCTTCCCTTCGTAGGCCCCCTTCTCAAAGTCCCAGTCTTCATCTTCCGGCAGTATCACGGGGATTATATCTATCCCATATTTCTTTGCGAACTCCCAGTCCCTCTGATCGTGGGCGGGGACGGCCATTATCGCCCCGGTTCCGTACTCGAAGAGGACGTAGTTAGCTGTCCATACGGGGATATCCCTGCCGTTTGCTGGGTTCTTTGCGTAAACTCCTAAGAACACGCCCTCCTTATCCTGGGCGGTTGTCCTCTCCCTGGTGGATTGGGATCTGACCTTCTCCAGAAACTCCTCAACCTCCGCTAGCTTCCCCCCCTCTTTAGCGAGCTCCAGGGTAAGGGGATGCTCGGGTGCCAGGACCATGAAGGTTGCCCCGAACACCGTGTCGGGCCTTGTGGTGAATACCTCTATAGCTCTCTCTCCTACGAAGAACTTCAAGATAGCTCCCTCGGACCTGCCTATCCAGTTCCTCTGCTGGGCGATCACCCTCTCGGGCCACTTACCTTCGAGCTTCTTGAGATCCTCTAAAAGACGCTCGGCGTAATCGGTTATCTTCAGGAACCAGGAGGGTATCTCCCTCTGAACCACAGGGGTCCCGCATCTCCAGCACTTGCCTTCTATCACCTGCTCGTTCGCAAGTACCGTCTCGTCGTGGGGACACCAGTTTACGACAGCCGTCTTTCTGTATGCTACGCCTTTTTCGTACATCTTCAGGAATATCCACTGGTTCCATCTGTAGTACTCTGCGTCACAGGTTGCTATCTCCCTCTCCCAGTCGTAGGAGAGGCCGAGGAGCTTGAGCTCCCTCCTCATGTTATCTATGTTCTCGTAGGTCCACTTGGCCGGATGTATTCCATGCTTTATGGCTGCGTTCTCTGCCGGTAGACCGAAGGCGTCCCAGCCCATAGGATGAAGAACGTTGTAGCCCTTCATCCTCAGGAACCTCGCCAAAGCGTCCCCGATGGTGTAGTTCCTCACGTGCCCCATATGTATCCTTCCAGAGGGATAGGGGAACATCTCGAGTACGTAGAACTTGTCCCCTTCAAAATCCTTAGCTTTAAAAACGCCTTCCTCTTCCCAAACTTTCTGCCACTTCTCCTCTATAGATCTTGGATCGAACCTCTTGGTCATCAGTAAGAATTATAGCCCAAGGATCTGAGCGATCTCCTCCTCAGGAAGAGGTTTGGATAGGAAATATCCCTGACCGAAGTCGCAACCCATACCCTTGAGGATCTCGAGGTGTTTCTCGTTCTCTATACCCTCTGCGGTGACCTGAAGGCCCAGGTTCTTTGCAAGCTGGACTATGGCGTTCACTATAGCCCTGTCGTTCGGATCCCTGTCTATATCCCTCACGAAGGAGGTGTCTATCTTCAGAATATCTACGGGCAGTATCTTCAGGTACGCCAGGGACGAATACCCTGTCCCG